>JBHLLI010000023.1:0-40781 GCA_048885765.1 Candidatus Hermodarchaeota archaeon | reverse complement strand
ACATTAACTTTAAGTATGACTGGATTTGCATTTGTTCTTTTATATAATGATGCTCCAGCAAGATTTAGAAAGAAATCATTTTATATTGTACTAATATCAATTGTTATTTCTTTTCCAACGTTTATATATTTTCTAATAATTGCTGCTTTATCAATGCCATTATGGTCTTTAGTACCCTTAATAGTTTCTATTAATTTTGGCGTCTTTTTATTTTATTTATCTATTGGAATTTACCAATGGAAAATATCATGGGCGATTTGGAAATCAGGATGGTATGTATGGAACATCCTACCCATAGTAAACTGGTATATAATTTATCAAAGTTTAACTGGAATGGATATATTTACTACAGAACTTTGGACTATTGGAACTTTTAGAGTTGGGGGATCCTTCTTTTTAACGCTAATAATTTGCTCGTTATTTTTTATTCCAGTTATTTATAGCAAAATTAAGAAATATTTTTCTTTAATATTTTTTATAGTGTGGGGAGAAAGTTTATTTTTACTGTATTGGTTTAGTCAGAACCTGTTTGTCACGGATCTGATTCTAAGAAATTTATTTTTTTTTATGTTTTCAGCTACTTTAGTGATACCGATACTGGTATTATTTAAATTTTGGAAAATTGTTTCATTCTTTTGGCTATTTCCAATGGCATCCATGAATGCATTATTTTTATTATTTTACTTTACTTCAATTGGACTCCCATTAGAAATCACAATTTCTATTGATATTTTAGTTATTGGATTATTTTTGATTGTATACTCCTTCTTCCCAAATATTAGATCTATAGGTTTGGTCTTGATCGTAGCCTATATCACAACATTATTAGGTATTTTCTTAACGCTATATTTCATTCTGTTTGCTGTAATCCGACATGTGGTCTTTGCCTTAAACTTAAGTCTTTTGGTATTTGGATTTACTCTGTTTTCATCTAAATACTTGAAATTGCCAAAAAGAATAATAGATTTATTCCTTTCTTGGATATTGATTCTTAATTTCTCTTGGCTGACGTTCAACACATTCTATTTCTTTCTAGGATATATAATTTTAGCATTATCATTAGGACTTACTGTATTTGGATGCTCCTATTTTATATTTAACCGTTATAAGATGAGATTACGTCTTAATAAAATATATCCCTATTTAACTTTAGCAGTTGGAACATCCTTATCAATAACTTCTCTAGCCTCTATTCTATTTCATGCACCAGTTGGAGTTTTAATAACTGTTTTTTCTACTGTGTTTATTATTTTTCTATACAAAATATTTGTTGAATACCGTTATATTCTTTGGTTTATTTTTCCAATACCTATAATTTCTCCTATTATAGAATGGTTATTGACTCTTGATTTAATTTATTCTAATTGGATTTTTACATATTTAACCTGGCCGATGCTTTATCTTCTCACCTTTCAGATATTAATTAATCTTTTCAAGAATTCGGTCAAAGATGATATTGATGAAATAAAAAATAGTTTGTATAAGATTTATAAAGACAAAACTCAACTAAAATGGCTTAATTTTACATGTTTTTTAATAAATTCAGTTTGTATATCGTTATTTCTCACAATTATTTTACCAAATCTATTTATATCAATGTTATTTACGGAGATCATATTTGTATATCAAATTTTTGATTTTCTAATAATCTGGCCGTTTTTATTCTTAGTTTGTATGAAATATGTACAAAAGGCTGAGTTAGATATAAAATTTAAAGGTTTAGTCCGCAACTTTAGCATCCTAAGCTACATTTTATATCTTTTTATTGCTACAGGTATAGGTATTAATATTTTTCTATATCTATTATTTATTAATCTTAATGTAGTAATTTCAACCTATTTAGTTCTATTATCTATAAGTCTAGTATTGTTTATTGAAGTCGCATTCATGGATAGGAATATATACCACTTTTTAACGGATTCTACCCGAAACAAATCTACACTATGGTCTTGGTTTATATTCTGTAATACATTGTCATTATTTATATATTTATTTCATTTGAACCCATTTCTCTTAGTTTTAGCATTTTCAGTTTTAAATTTACTTACCGTTCATTTCTTGTCTCGCTTAGAGATATCCAAAGACACAATTTCAAAGCTCAGGATAACACTTATCTATAATTCCTTCATATGGAGTTCCTTTTATTTTGCATCATTAATATCTAATGGAATTGTACTTATTTTTAGTCAATTAAGGGGATTTGGATACTTTTCCTTATTGTTCCAGAATTCCTCTATTTTTCTGTATTTTTTTAGTCTATTATTTGTTAAAATAGAAAAAAATATAAAATATCGAGTCGAATTTATTCTTTTCATAGTATTTCAAGGATTATTAGCAATCAATTTGGCTTATATGTTTACAGTATTTGGTTCTTTGAACTTTATTTCTATTAATTTGATCATTTTTATAGAAATTTGCTTCTCATTTGTATCTATAAAGTATTTTGATATTATTTGGGGAAAACAAAAATATCCAGAGTTTTTATTAAAGATTCATTCATTTATGGTTTTGCTATTATATTTTGAAATAAGTATTATGGTATATGGTTTAGTAAGTGCATTTTTAGACATTTATGAGAGTATCATGGTGGCTTTATCTGTATTATTTGTTTTAACATTATTAGATATTTATTCTATAAAAAAAGTAAAGATAGGTTATGCGGGCTTAGTTCATACAATTAGTTATTTTGCTGTATCGTTAAATTTGTTTCTTTACTTACACAGCTTTGTATCTCAATTTCAGTACCTACTTAGTTTAGAAATCTTCTTTTTTCTAATGATGCAATTTTACACAAATTATTCTTTCTTTAAAGCATTGAAATATTTTAATCCTGAAAAGAAAGATATTTATAATAAACCTCAAAAAAATATCCATCGACTATTAGGTATTGGTTTCTATGCTACACTATGCTTTTCTATAATACAACCATTGATATTGCAGGGTTTAAACCTACAATTGGTATTATTGATTTCAAGCATTGTAATACATGTCTTAATGTTAATTGATAGTGTTCTATTCAAATTTTTAGGAAAGTTAACAGATTATATCAAATCATTCTCTTGGATTATGATCATGATCTTTACCTCAACATATTTAATATGGATTTACAGTACATATTTTACTGGTCTCTTTTTCACAGTAATTCCTATTATAATTATAATTCAGATTCTCGAGTTCGCGTATCTCTTTAAATTATTGACTTTTTGGAAGGTTGTTGCTTCATATAAAAAGAAAATCAAATCAGGTCTAATTATAATATCCTATCTAAATTTTATTACATGGCCCCTGTATTTCCTTGGGGAAAATACTTTTGCTAACCTTAATTTATTCTTAGCATCGTTATCTATATTGTTCATAATAACTCTTATAGATAACGTAGTTAATGAAAAATTACAAAAATCTTTGAGAACTATCTCATTTCTAATAATCGGAACCTTATTATCTGTTGATTTATTTGTAGGTTTATTAGGGATTCCAAATTTTGATTTAGCTTTGAATGTAAGTAGTAGCTTACTGATTTTTGTCATATTTTTAGCAATCTATGTAAGGCCATTCAAACAACATTCAACGTTCGTTTCTAAGGCATTTCTATTTTGGTTATTAATAATCATATTATTGTTCATAATAGTGTATCGTGTCTCATCCTTAGGTTTAGGTATAACTTTAATTATTTTTGGTTTTCTACTCTATCCATTTATCTTTCTTTTAGAGGAATTAAAGAAGTTTATCAACAATATCGTGGAGTATCTTTCCAAATTCTTCAAAGCTATTCAATTAGCAATCAAGAATATGTTTATTAAAATTTTCCATTTTATCAAAGTAAATTATAAGGTTCTTTGGATAATTCTTAGTATATTTATATCCACTTTACTCGGTATTTCACTATCACCAGCAGTAGGTAATTATTTAGGTTGGACGCATTCAATCATACTAATTTTTCCTATTTTTGGCGTAATGTACGCTATCCTCCCCTCTAAAAAAACTGATGATGTTGATGTAAGGTTTAGACGTCGGATGGTTCGATTAATTATTAGTTGGGGCAGCATACTTGTGCTTTTATTTGCTATTATTACACCTGTTTGGTATGTTTTTACATTCTGGATATCTATATGGATTATAGGTGTAATATTATTGCCATATATAAGATTTAAGGAACGAAGTGAAAATATCTCAATTAAGTGGAGATTTTATACACTTATAGTATTCATTATATTGGTTATTGTTGTGGGGATAATAGTGGGAATTCAAATTTTTGTGAATTTTGTTCTGTAAAAAGTTCAAAAACTAAAAGATGTTATATCTTTTCTTCTCTTTTTTTAAACCTTTTTTGTTGGCATTAGTTGATATCGAAAATGAAAAGTTGAAAACTTTAAATATATGTTAAAATGAACTTATATTTGACAATCTAAAAATAAACATACATTTTATATTAAAAATTTTTTAAGAAGTGATCAAAAATATGGAACAAATGACCAAAAGAATATTAGCTATTGTACTTATCGCTGTTATAGGATCTGGAATAGGTGTGGGTGCATGGTTTTTTCTAGCTCAAGAGGCTGTCCCATGGGAAACACCAGGAGTGACGGGTGTACCCTCCA
Organism: Candidatus Hermodarchaeota archaeon; assembly: GCA_048885765.1. Lineage (GTDB taxonomy): Archaea > Asgardarchaeota > Lokiarchaeia > Sigyniarchaeales > SOKP01 > Loki-b32. The sequence continues at coordinate 36,183 of JBHLLI010000023.1, read as the reverse complement.
ACAGGTGGATAAAAATTGGGGTATTGAATGATATTGGAGAGATTCAAGGAGATCATGCCTATGAAGGGGCGTGGTTAGCTGCGTATAATATTAATACTGGCGGTGGTATCGATATTAATGGAACAACATATTACATCGCAGTTATAGCAGAAGATACCGAAGAAGCAAACCCACAACTAGACGTAACTAAAGGTGTTGCTGCTGCACAGAAAATTATTCACGTTGATGGAGCTCAATTTCTTCTTGGTGGATTTAGAACTGAAGCTTTAAAATCATATATTGAAGTTGTCATGGATAACGAAAAGATATTTTTAGGTACAGGAGCGGCTACAGACTATTTCTGCGAAAATGTGGTCGATTCATATAATAGGTATAAATACTTCTTTAGGACTAATCCACATAATTCAAGTGCTATGGGAAAACAGATAATATATTTCATGATAGTAGCAGCGTTCTATAGAATTCCATTGCAGGCTTATATACAAGGGATTGGTGCTGATCCTACGGATCCTTATTATGGAACAGGCATACCAACTCAGAAAGATTCTTTAAACATATCTAAAGTTGCCATTCTTAGAGAAGATTTAGACTGGACAATTCCATTTGCTGCAGCAATTAAGGATAATATGCCATTTCCTCCCGCAAATGTTTTGGAGATCGCATATCCAATTACAGCGACATCAGAAGATTTTACAACATACATTAACCAAATTCAAACTTTTGGAGCTCAAATATGTATCCCTATAATCTCTGGTCAGGGAGGAATAAAGATGACAACGGCGTATTCAGACATCGAACCAAATTTTCTTTTACTTGGAGTAGATGTTCAAGCACAAACTTCAGAATACTGGACTGATACACTTGGAGGTTGTGCATACGAAGTTTATTCACATGGGTTTGCTGGACTCAATAACACCAATGCGACTCCACTGACACAAGCTTTCTACGATCAATATTGGGATGTATGGGGACATGCACCACTCTATACAGGTACTGGATGTTATGATGCTGTGTATTTATATACAGATGCAATTTCTAGCACTCAATCATTAAGAGAATCGGACATAATTGCTGCTTTAGAAGCTATAGATCTAAGCTCTCCAAATATAAACACATCCGTTACGGTTCAAAAGTTTGCTTTTACAAACATAGCACAAGGTTACTCCGGAGCTCACGATGTAGTTGCAGATTTTCCTTTTGGTTCTATTGCTTACGGTCAGTGGCATCCAGATGGAAAGCAGTATTGTGTACCTGCAAGTGGAATAGCACCATATACTATATATCCAGATTGGCTTTCAACAGGAGATTTACTCTTACCACCATGGGGTATTAATGGTCTAGTAAATCTTTAAAGATCAACAAAAATAATTCAAATATTTAACTTTTTTTTTATTATTATTTTAAATAAAAAAGCAAATTTAATTGTAGAAACTTGTAAAGAAAATAGATAAATAATCTTATAAAAATGTCAAATTTAATCAAATTGAGAATACTTTTTAAGTAATTTATATTTTATAATTTTAAAAATTAGTATACAATATTATATAGCGAGGTTGATCGAATTTGTTTCAAACGGAAATTATACAGGTTTTAATATACGGCACAGTACAAGGCGCTATTTTTGCAATGCTTGCAATGGGATTTTCATTAGTGTTTGGTGTTGGAGGTATTTTAAACCAAGCTCATGGAGCTTTCTATGCAATTGCAGGATATTTAGTCTATTGGATTCATGATCCTGTCTCTTTATTAATGGGGGTAGATTCCCCTAAGTTTTACTGGGCAATGGTTTTTGCTTTAAGTGTAGTGACACTAATTGGAGGCCTTACATATATAGGACTTATCAAACCAGTTCAAGATCATGAAATAAATGTAGTTATCATAACGTTTGCATTAGCGTTTTTCTTTGAGCAAGCAGTTTTAATGATCTTTGGCTCAATAGGTCATAGAATACCTTCTATTCCCGGAAACCAGGAGATTTTTGGATTATTTATACCTATGCAACATTTAATTGCATTAACGGGGTCCGTGATTGTGATAATTTCCGTCCTATTATTTATAAATAAAGTTAAAATTGGAAATCAGATTCGCGCTGTCGCCCAAGATAAAGAAGCTGCACAATTGATGGGGATCAACGTTAATAGAATTCTTATGTATACTATTATTATATCGGCATTTTTGGCAGGCATTGCAGGACTTTTATATATTCCAACAGGTGAAATAGCCCCTCATATTGGTTGGGGTATTTTAACAAGATCATTTGCAATTGTAGTTTTAGGGGGATTAAGAAGTATCCCTGGAAGTATAGTTGGTTCATTTATTCTTGGATATGCTGGTAATTTCGTAGGTGTGTATATCGGCCAAAATTGGGCTGCATTAGTACCAACAATATTAATTGTAGTAATGCTTATAGTTCGACCTAGAGGGATTTTTGGAAAGAAAGAAGTAACTTAATTTTTAAAAAGAGGGATTGAATAGAAAGAGGGAATTATCAAAAATGGAAAAATTGTATTTATTAAAAAAAAGTTTTAAAGATTTTTGGATTAGATTACCAAAAACATGTAAAAATTCTATTATGAGTATACCTTCAGCTGCTAAAGAATTCAAAAACCGACTTACAACATTCTCAGGAGGTTTAACGTTATTTTGTATAATTATACTTTCTGTAATTCCAATATTTACTAATAGTCCATTTTATTTAGGAATCTTTATAATGGCTTTTATTTATTCTATTTATGCTGCAAGTTGGGATTTTATGACTGGTTATACAGGTTTAGTAAGTTTTGGACATGCAATCTTCCTTGGGTTATCAGGATATGGTACTTCTGCTGCTCTTCGATTTATGGGTTTTGATTGGCTTAGTGCTCTATTATTTGGTACTATTTTAACAGTATTTATTAGTGTTCTCATCGCAATTCCTTCCCTTAGATTAAAAGGTCCTTACTTAGCTTTAAGCATGTTATCAATAAGCATGATCCTATGGTATTTATTTATGATGGGTGAGCTTTCTCCTTGGCTTTGGGGTTCAGAAGGAATTTCACAAGTTTATCCATTATCAAATGATCCAGTAGTTGAATATGTTGTTATATTTATTATTATGATACTTTCACTAGGTATAATGAAAATCTTGGGCAATGCAAAGTTTGGAAAGATTTTAAATTCAATCCGTGACGATGAAAAAGGTGCAGAAGCTTCTGGAATTAATACATCAAAATATAAGATTCTTTCGTTTATGATAAGCGCTTTTTTTGCTGGGATTGCAGGTGGACTTTTTGCAATGCATAACTATGGTGTTGATCCTGGAAGATTTCAACCACTTTATTCATTTTACCCGATAATTATGGTTGCTATGGGAGGTTTAGCAACTGTTTCTGGAGGCGCGCTAGGAGCTTTTATTTTTGTGTTTTTAAATGAAATTCTAATAGAACTTGCCCCTTGGGCGCCATTATTTGTATTTTCTATTGTTTTAATGCTAATTATTCGTTTCGCAGAAAGAGGCATTATGAGGCCTGCGATAGAACGTCTTAGATTGTTATGGGATATTCTAAGAGGTAGATAGATATAGTTTGATAGAGATATAGTGAGGGATTAAGAATATGGGTGTTATACTAGAAGTAAAAAATTTAACAAAAAAATTTGGAGGTTTAACTGCTGTTAATGATTTTAGTTTCGAAATCAACCGAGGTGATTTTGTTGGTCTAATCGGTCCAAATGGAGCAGGTAAAACAACAATATTTAATTTAATATCAGGTTTTGAGAAACCTAGTTCAGGTAAAATAAGATTTGATGGTATGAATATTACAGGGTTAAAACCTTTTAGAATTGTAAATTTAGGTATTGCGCGGACATTCCAACTTGTAAGATCATTTAAATTTCTTAATCTTCTTGAAAATGTTTCGATTCCATGCCTTTCACCAAGAGGAAAAACTGCTTCAGAAGATGTTAAAACCGAAGAATATGCTAGCTCAATTTTAGCATCTGTTGGACTTGTAGATAAAGCTAGAATCCCACCTATTATTTTACCACATGGAGATTTAAGAAAATTACAGATTGGTAAGGCACTTGGAAGTAATCCCCAATTATTGCTTCTTGATGAACCTTTTAGTGGGCTTTCTTTTGAAGAACAAATCGTGATTACAGATTTGATTAAAAAATTACATGATGATGGAGTTACGATATTTATCACAGGGCATGTATTACGTGAATTAATGAATTTAGTACCAAGAGTACTTGCAATGCACCAAGGAAAGTTAATAGCTGATGGACCTCCTAAACAAGTCGCTAATAATAAAATTGTGTTGGAGGCATATTTAGGAAGAGGTGAAGCATTTGCTTGAATTAAGTAAGATTTATCATTATTATGGCCAAGCAAGAGCTCTTGAAGAAATTAATTTAACTGTTGAGGAAGGCTCTTTAGTTGCTGTGATTGGACCAAATGGAGCTGGAAAATCAACACTCCTACGAGTAATTTCTGGTTTAGAAGAACCAGATAGAGGAAAAGTAATATTTCTGGGTGAAAGGATTGATGGTTTAAAGGCTCATAAAATTGCTAACAAGGGAATCTCCCATTGTCCAGAACGTCGTAGATTATTCTATGATATGAGTGTATATGACAACCTTAAATTAGGAAGTAAAGTATTAAAAAGTAAAAGCGTTTTCAGAGAACAGCTAGATTTTGTTTATGAAATCTTTCCTCGATTAGAAGAAAGAAAAAAACAACGAGCGGGAACTCTTAGTGGTGGGGAACAACAAATGCTAGCATTAGGTCGTGCTATTATGGCAAAACCAAAACTTTTACTATTAGATGAACCCTCTTTAGGATTAGCCCCCAAAATTAAAAATAAAATTTTCGAAGCTATTCAAAAAATAAAAAACGAGGGGACTACCACATTATTGGTTGAACAAGATGCAGTTTTAGCGCTAAATATCGCCGAATATATTCATGTTCTTGAAGAAGGTAAAATCGAAATGAGAGGAACAAAAGAAGAGTTAGAAAAAGAACCTCGAATAAAAAAAGTTTATTTAGGAATATAAGGTGATTAGAAAATTTCAGCTTCATTAGAAAATTTGTTAAGAGATGCTAGGATAGATTTAGTTTTGTCAAGGATCAAGATGGATCCGACTGTCATAGATGAAGTAATAAAACATTTAGATAGTGAAATAAGATCTATTAAATTTAATTCTATCCTTGTATTAGGTGAAGTAGGACAAAAATCGACTTCAGCACTCTCCAAATTAGTTGAGTGTTTAGAGGATAATGATTGGAGTATATGCCGAGAATCTGTTCGTACTATAGGGAAAATAGGAAATTTAGCAGAAGATGCTAGTTCCAAATTAGCAAAACTCATAGAAAATGAAGAAGTTTCTATTCGAAAAGAAGTTGCGATAGCTTTAGGGAATATTGGATATACTAGTGATGATAGTATTTCAGCTTTAAGGACCGCATTAAAAGATAAAAATGAAGAAGTAAGAACAGAAGCAGCAATCGCAATTGGAAAAATGGGACCAAGAGCTCAAATGGCTATTAGTGATTTAATGAGAAGTGTAAAAGATTTGAGCTGGTCAGTTAGAACTGCGTCAGCTAAAGCCCTTAGTAAGGTAGGGAAAGAAGCAAAAAAGTCAATCCCAACATTGATTGAGTCCTTAAAAGACAAAGATTGGAGAGTCCGATATCGAGTGGTTAATACTCTTGCGTCTATAGGCGAAGATTCCATTCCATCCCTTTTAGAAGCCTTAAAAAGTAATAATTTACTAATTAGAAAGGGAGCAATTGAGGCACTTGGTGAAATGAAATTTAGTAATTCTGAAATTATTAATAATTTATCATTAATGCTACAAGATCCTTATGAAATGATAAAAGGTAAAGCGGCTGACTCTTTGCGAAGTATAGGGAAAGATTCTATTCCAGCTTTAGTAGAACAATATAATTTTACTAAACAACATTCTATATCAATTGGAGTACCAGTTTTGAGAGTTCTTATAATTTCTGCTATTGGTGGTATTGGTGAAGATGCAGAAGAAGCGATTTCATTTGTTATTGAAATTTTGAATGATAAAAGAGCCTCAATAAGGATAGAAGCTACCAGAACATTAGGAAAAATAGGAAAAAACTCAGAAAAAGCAATAATTGCACTTATGGGAGCATTAAGCGATCCAAAGCATAGTGTGAGGAGAGAAGCAGCTCTTGCATTAGGAAAAATAGGACCTAAGGCGAATATAGCAGCTTCAACATTAATTAATGTTTTAAGTGATAAAAATCCAGATGTTAGATGGCGTGCTTCTGAAGCTTTAGGTTTAATAGGGGTAAATACTGAAGAAATTCTTTCAGGTTTAAACAGTTTAATACATGATAGATGCGATTACGTGTGTGAATCTGCAATCAATGCTATTGATATACTTTCAGAAGATTAACCAGGAAAGAGAGAAGGAATTAAACATTTTTAAACGTCTTAACATCCAATACATGAATACCAATAATTAATTAATATGATTTAAAACAAAATAGAGAAAATAAACAAAGATTAAGAAAATTAATTAGTAAAATTCGATTTAATTATATTAAAAATAAATTATTAATAAGATGATAACAAGATGAGTGAAGAAAATCCGTATGCTGCAAAGCCATGGACAAAATTTTATGATCCAGATGTCCCCACTGAAATAGAATTACCTGAGAAGAACATTTATGAGATTCTCGATGATATTACTGAGGAATTCGGGAGCAAAACAGCCATTTGGTTTATGAAAAATAAAATTACATATAAAAAGTTTAAAGAGATTACAGAAAAACTGGCAACTGCCCTAGTTGATTTAGGGGTTAAGAAAGGTGATGTCGTTGCCATTATGCTTCCAAATTTTCCCCAATTCATTTTCAGTTTTTTTGGAATATTAAAAGCTGGGTGTATAGTTACTGCATGTAGTGTGCTTTATACAGAACATGAATTAGCTTATCAGCTAAATGATTCAGGTGCTGAGATAATTATCGCTTGGGATAGTGAACTTGAAAAAATTATGAATATCAAAGATAGAACACGCCTTAGACATATAATTATAACTAATGTTTTTGATTATTCCCCAATGGCTCCAACCAGTCCAACTGAAATCACAGGAACCATGCAATTTTTAAACTTAATTAAAAAAACAAAACCAAATCCTCCAAAATTTGAAACTAATGCAAAACAGGATATTGCTATACTCCAATATACAGGAGGAACAACGGGTTTGCCAAAAGGAGCTATGTTAACTCACTATAATATCGTATCAAATTGTGTTCAGGTAGTTACATGGGTGCAAAGTGCTGTGGAACGTGGAAAACATACTGCACTTACAACTTTACCTTTATTTCATATATATGGAATGACAATTTGTATGAATAGTTTTATATACAATGGTTTAACTATTGCTTTACATCCTGATCCTCGAGATCAAAAAGGATTATTTGAAGTGATTAAAGCAACTCATCCTGCCATGTTTCCGGGTGTGCCAACAATGTATATGCGCCTACTAGAACGAGATGATCTTGAAGATTATGCTAAAGATCTTAAATCAATTAAAATTTGTAATACTGGTGCTGCTCCTATGCCACCTGAAGTCTTAAAAGAATTTGAAAAAAGAACTGGAGCAACTGTAGTAGAAGGATATGGAATGACTGAAACTTCTCCAGCAACTCATGTGAATCCTTTAAAAGGAACTCGCAAAATAGGTTCTGTAGGGTTAGCATTACCAAATACAGAATTCAGAATTGTTGACATTGATGATTATACAAAGATTTTGCCACAAGGTGAAGCAGGGGAGATTATGATCAAAGGACCACAAGTTATGAAAGGTTATTGGAATAAGCCAGAAGAAACAGCTAATCAGTTGAAAGATGGGTGGTTGTTAACTGGGGATATAGGAAGAATGGATGAGGAAGGTTATCTATTCATAGTAGATAGAAAGAAAGATATGATAAATATTAGTGGTTTTAAAGTTTATCCAAGAGAAATTGAGGATGTTTTATTTGAATATGAAGCAGTTGAAAACGCAGCAGTAATTGGTATTCCTGACCCAGAGGTCGCTGGTAATGAAAAAGTTAAGGCATATATCGTGCTAAAGGATGGTTATCGAGAAACTGATGAGACAAAAAATGAAATAAAAGAATTTCTTCGACAAAATTTAGCACCCTACAAAATTCCAAAATTAATTGAGTTTCGTAAGGAATTGCCTGAAACTTTAGTAGGAAAAGTTGTTCGTAAGGACCTAAAAGATATCGAGGCTCGAAGAAGAGGAGAAGAAGTTTGAAATAATTTTAATTTTTTAAACTTTTTTTAAATTAAATTACTTTCTTTCCATTTTTTCATAAAATTTTTGAAATTGTAATCAGAAATACCTAGGGAATTGAATTCCTCTTTTGGGTTAATCTGACGTTTATTAGACTTGTTCTTGAATGATAATTCCCAATCATAATAAGATACTGCTTTTGACATAATTTAGTACTCATTTTTCTAGAAATTAAATCAATACAGACTATTAGTTTTCTAATTCTGAAAAAGTAATACAAATTTGTCTATTTAGATTTAATTATTATATTCTAAAATACGTGCCGAAAGAACAAAAAGATCTTTTTTACAAAGATATTTAAGGGTAAACTTTATTTTTATCTTTAGAAAGGACACATCCGACAAAATTATTCACCTTTTAATATTACAAGTAACTTATTAACCTACCACAGAAAATACTCGCTTAGGTCGACCAGCTTTTTCTCCTTTAATTATGGTTTCTTCAATTAATCCCTCATCGAGTAAAAAGTCTAGAATATCTTTTAATTTAGCTCCACCCATTTTCGATATACTACTAAGATCTCTAGTTTTTATCATTTTTGATTCTTTAATTGTATCTAATATTTTTTTAATTGGTTCAGGATACTCAATTTCTATTCTCTTAACAACAGATAATACCTCTAGGTAATTTTTAGCTTGTTTCGCAAATGGGCTTCGAAAACCATCAAAATGAAATGCTTCATCTTCTTTAAACACAATTGAGTTCAAATAATTCTCATCTAAAAGGATATTCCCCATATTTACTATTTGGTCATTATATCTAATAACTTGGCAAGTCTTTTGTTCTGTTTGTATTATTTCAATTTTGATTTTTTTTAAAATATCTGTAATAAGTTCAAGATAATTAGAGATTTCTTCAAAATCTGCTAAAGAAAAATAGAACTTAATTTGGATCCCTCTCCTATACGCCTCATAAAGACTAGGTTCAAGTTTTTTTAGCATTGAGGGGGGTAATGATGTTAATATAATTTCTTTTTGACTTGCCTCAAACAAATTGTAAAAGTTTTCATAAGCAAGGTTAGCATCAGAATAATGATAAAAACTGATATCCTTCAAACATCTTCCAAACTTACTCTCTTGAGCTTTAAGCTGCTCATCAATTTTCTCAATATTGTTTTTAAAATTGTCTATTTTCTCATTAACTAATTTAGTTAATGCTAATTTTGGATTAACTCTAAAGAATACTTTTGGTTTCGATTCCGTTGAGGATTCTATAAGCTTTTGGTTTTCTAAATAGAGAAGGTTATGATATACTTGCGTATATGAATAATTAAGTTCTGTTTTAATATCATTAATAGTGGCAGTTTTGTGCCTTAAAAAATATTTGTAAATTACTATTTGAATATCAGAAAATCCAATTTCTTTAAGAAAAGAGAGAATATGAGAGTTCATTTTATAGCAAGATATTTATAATTAATCGTTATTAAAATAATTTGTGACAAAGTTTATATATTTTTTGTAAGATAATAAGTTTCTTATTGTCACAAATCATACTAATACTTAATAAATAAAAATTAATTTTGATGTGATTAAATAAAATGGCTCAATGTAAAGATTGTAAGTTTTACAAACCTATTGATGAAACGAAAGGAGATTGTTTTGGGCATGAGGTTCCTGCTACCTTGGATACAGCAAACTGTCCTGCAAACGCATTTCAGCCCAGAGATTAATAAAAATCTAAATAAAGAAAGTGATCTCAATGCCAACTAAAGTAGATTTTAAAAAATCAATGAAAGACTTCTATTTACCAAACGCGAAAGAAGTAGTAGAAATAGATATGCCTGAAATGCAATTCTTGATGATTGACGGAATGGGATCTCCTGGTGATTCTCAAGAATATTTGGACGCTCTTGCAGCCTTATATCCGATAGCCTTTAAGACAAAGTTCTTGAGTAAAGCAAAAGGTAAGGATTATGTTGTCCCTCCTTTAGAAGGCCTCTGGTGGGCTGATGATATGGATGATTTTAACGAAGGAAATCGAGATAAATGGAAATGGACAATGATGATTATGCAACCTGACTGGATAACTCAAGAGATGATTAATGAAGCAATCAAAAACACAATAGAGAAAAAACCAGAGCTAAAGGAAAAGATAGCAAAACTGCGTCTTGAAAAATATAAGGAAGGAAAAGCAGCTCAGATAATGCATTTAGGGCCTTATTCTGAAGAGGGGCCTACTATTGAAAAAATACATAATTTCATTAAAGCAAAAGGTGGAAACTTTGATGGGCATAATTTAAAACATCATGAAATTTATCTTAGTGATCCACGAAAAGCTAAGCCAGAAAACATGAAGACTGTCATTAGACAGCCTTTTAAATAACCTTTTTGTTCTTTTTTTTATTTTTTTGTTGATAGATTTCTTCATAATCTTTAAATTTTAAGTCTCAAGTAAATTAAATTAACTAAAAATTTTGAGATTAAGAAAATGACTGAAGAAGAACGCACGCAAAAAATAAATGTAAGAGATTGGATAGTATTGAGTACTGTCATGATTGGAGCCGTCTTAACGATTCTTGCTTTAATATGGCAAATTCCTTTTACAATCGGTATTGTGACATCTACATTTTTATTAATGGTATCATTTATCTTTTTTGTTAACTCTGTGACAACTAATTCTAAAGCTCAATTTGAAGCTAATCTAGGGAATGTATCAGAAAAACGAATAAAACGCTTTGTATCTTATGCGGAATACTCATTTGGATTCGGCTTCACATTAGTTATAACAGGATTTACAATTTTAGGCTATGGTTATCTTTTAGACTATCTGGGCCGTGTACTAATTACACTAATCCTCCCAATTACTTTTCTAGGAACTGCTTGGGCAATTATATTTATATATAATGTCATTAACTATGCTGGTAAACCATTAGGAGCAATTAGAAGTCTAAAACGTAATATTTGGATATTAATGGAATTAATTTGTTTAATTATAATATTTTTCGATTTTTTTGGGATAATAGTAATTCCCTAATCTTTTTTTTATTTTAATAATTTGAATCTTTATATTCTTTTCCTAGTTTAAAAGCATCTCCTACCTTTTCACCTACTGACCAATATGTTTGGTTCTTCTCTACACCAGTATAAATTATTGGTTTCATCTTTTTTATATCTGGGAATCCATATGTCTGACATTTTTCATCAAAATAAGAGTTTATTGCTGTTCCTAAAACTATAAAGTGATCTGATAACTCAATGAGATCTTTAACCGATAACTCAATAGTTAATGGAAATTCCATAATCATAGGAACTTTTGTATCTCCATAAAACATATTGAATAATGAAGATTTATCTTTGTCCTTTCCCGAGGTGATCCCGATATAATCTATCTTCATAATAAACTCTGTTGAAGGGAAATTTATACTAAAATTGCCACTCAATTTGATTCCTTTCATAGAGTAGTGTTTTTTGTTAATAGAGACCATCCATACGGGTGGATTTCTGTTTACTCGACTTAACCAAGTACATAACATAAAATTTGGTTTTTCCTCCACTATTGTCCCAATTATTGCACATGGCATTTGATATGGAGAGAATCTCTGATCAATTTTTATTTTACTCATACTGAGCTAAAGCAATTTAAATTTAAATTAATGCCTTTTTTAATGATCTTTTGTCAAGATTTTTTTTAGAATCTACATATTTAGAAAAAATAAGTACATGATGGTAACTAAATAAAACATGACAGGTCTTTTTGGAGAGATTTCTTATCATAATCCGATGTGAGTAATTCCTCAAGTTCTGGAAAGTCAAAAGGAAATATGTTTTCAAAAGCTCTTTTCAGAAGTTCAACATACTTTTTTCTGTCATATTCATGTTTTTTTTCATCATATAAAGCTGAAAGGATAACCTTTTTTTCAGGAAAATTTGGATCCGCATCAGCATTAAGGATAATATATCGTACATTTTTTCCTGCGGACGCTATTACCCCTGATCGCTCCAACTGTCTAGCAGCAACTGCTTGGTAGCTATTCACTTTGTACTGATTTGGTCGTCGAGAAATCTTTTGTTTGATCGTTAGCTCATCTCTTGAAACTTTGCCGGAATAAATCCTCTCTACATAGTCAAATAACTTTTTTTTTGCTTCTGGTATTCTTTTCTCGAATTCATCAACGGTCTTTGCTCCTTGAAATACATCTATAAAATCATACTGTGCATCTTTTACTATTTTAGGCATGTCTCTACGTCTCACTTCAATGCCTCTTACTTTTATTTCACCATTATTTTTTATACCCCAATAATGGCTGAGAGCCGGAACTTCTGGTTCTGCTCGAGAAGGCAAGAAGACAATAACATTGAATCTTCCCTCCCAACTCATTGGAATACCTGTGCTATCAGATATTTCTTTAACAATTATCCTAGTTATTTTTTCAAATTCCTCTGGAGTTCTCCCTTTCGTATCTTGAAGCCACATTGAATCAACAATTCCATGAACAATTTTACAATCAAATTTTTTCGCAATCTCAGCAGATCTTAAAAGAAATTCGCGAGCAAAAGCACAAACCGTTTGATGCGCTTCAATTTTACCAAAACGAGCATTTTTGAATCCCAAATATCCAAAACTTACAACAAGCACCCATTTTAAGGCAATATCTGTGAATTTATACCGAAGATCATCATGTTTTTTGTTATATTCTTTACATTCTAAGCGTTTTCTAAGTGGTAAGCTAATTGATTTTGAAATAATGCCTTGCCTTTTTGTGCATATATGGAATTTTGTACCGGGTACTTTAATTCCTGTACCATCATCTTTGCAGCATCTACAGTTAATTGTTTCTGAAGAAATATTGAAATTTGCCATTAGGGACGGATACATGGAAGAAAAGTCTAATTCTACTACTTGATCAAAGACTCCAATTAATGGTTCAAATATATGCCCTCCCCTATCATTTGTGATCAAGTCCATACCATTTCGAAAACCTTCAGGGCTCTTCTTGAAAGGTGGTATAAGATGATCAAGTTTGTACGCATTATAATATTGGATTGATTGCAGAGCACCACCAATTGTTACTCTGCAAAGTCTCTGCATAGGAACTCTGGATACTCTAGCAACTTCAATTACTCCTGGTATATTGCCCTCACTAAAATGTAGACTGCCATAAGTTGTGGTGTCTAAGTGAAAACGCCCTGTTAAGTACACTTGAGTTTTGGAGCGTCTCATTATTATTCCATATGACATGTAATGCTCTGAATTTCCAGAAAGATTAAAGATGCAATTTTTGAGTGATGTTTTTGTGCGAGAGAGATAGAGATCCTTTGATACTCGATTCACTGATGCTCGAGCAACTAAGTAAGGAAATACAAATTCATCTCCTCCATGGGTTAATATAATGTCGGGGTCCAATCGCTCAATTACTTTGCTTATTGTCTTAATGGTTTCAGCTTCATCTGCTTTATCGATTAAGATCTTCTTTTTCCTCTGCCCATCTGCTCTTGGAATGTTCGCTTTCTCATCATTTTCAACTATACTGATTTCAGCATATAGGAGAGGATCATTATAATACGATTTCATTCCACGCTGCTGTACTTTAATATCCAGCCATACAGCTTTTAGAGGGGGGAGTTCATAAAACAGTTCTTCATTGTCATCATTTAACTCAAAAGATATCAAACGCATGATAGGTATTTCAGATCTTCCCTGCTTTTCGATTTTGACTCTAAAATGGCAAAGAGACATTGGAAACAAGTCATTAACATAGAAATACATTTGTGAAATTGGAAGATCGGTGTTATATAATGTAAAAAGGCCGATTTCATCGATTTCTTTGATTGTCTTCTTGAAAACCGAAGGTTTTAGTACAGAAACTCCAAATATTTTTGATTTTTCATGATCCTCAAGTATCACATATTTTTCGCAGATTCTTACATCTTTTATATTATCATGAGATTTTAGAATCTGCTTTAATCTTTTAAAATCTTTTCCGACATGTTTTCGGGGTACAGCGAAAAACTCAGGATTGAAATCATGAAAAATTTTAACAACTTGTTGTTCTTTTACAGTTTTAACCCAAAGAATGACTCCATTGCCATAAGTGGATACATCTAAAAGCCAACCATCAAATTGCTCTTGAAATTCACATTTCATACTATTTCTGTAATCGTTTCTCTAATTCTTTTATTTTCTCTTCTAACAAATCAATTTTTTTTTCTTGTTCAATTGCAAAAGAAATAAACAATACTTCAGACAACATTGGACGGGCACTCATACTCCCCGCATCAGCATGAATTCTAGCAAAATTCATCAATTTATCAAATATCTTCTGTTCTTCAGGACGTAATGCTCTTTTGAAGTCTTTCCAACTTTCAATCTCATGCTCTAGCGCAGGTCTAAAAGAAGGTACAGTTCTTCCCATATTTGACACTTATTTTGATAAATCCAAAAAAGAAAGTAATTTAACAAATTAAAACAAAAATACAATACTAGTTTTCTGATTTTTTTCTGAAAAACAAAAATAATAATAGCTCCGAGATAATACTATATAGACTTTTGAGATGGTAAGATGTGTATAAGATAATTGATTCTCTTTGTTATGTCCCTACTGAGGAGGTTTTTGTAGATCTTTTGGTTTCTTTGCCCCCTCAAATGGCACGATATCTGAAGGATATTTTTGGTCCAAGAGTAGCACCTCTTTTAGGTATTACACCAGAAGAGTTATATGAAATGAAATCAACATTAAGTACATCTGAGCTTAGAAAGGCAATTGAACCGTTTCTACCAAGGATAAGAAAATTGACTATGCCTGTTGAAAAGTTTGTTGAACAGCTCGATAAAATGGGAGTTGAAAAAGTAGTTATATTCAATTTAGATGAAGAAACTCCTAGCGGTATTGCCGGACTACCAAATGATTACTATGCTAATATTGTGAAACAATTTCCTGAAAAATTCATAGGTTTTGCAGGTATAGATCCTTTAAAGAAAAAGAAAGCATTAAAAGAGATTAAACGGTCATATGATTTAGGCCTTAGAGGAATTGCAGTTAGACCATTTATGTTTCAAATCCCTCCATCTCATAAAAAAATGTACCCTATTTATTCTGCCTGTGTGGATCTTAATATTCCAATATGGTTTCATATATCAATTAATTATTCTACTAATACAATGGAAGTAGAACGTCCTATATATCTTGATATTGTTGCTCAAGATTTTCCCGATTTAAAAATAATTGCTGGACATGGTGGATGGCCTTGGGTAAATGAAATGGTTGCTGTTGCATGGAGAAATCCAAACGTTTTTATTGATATTGCTTCTTATCTTCCAAAATATATTGGTATGAAAGGAACAGGTTGGGAATCTCTTATCCATTATGGAAATTCAATCTTACAAGATAGAGTTCTGTTTGGATCTACTTGGCTTTTTATGGGTATGTCAATAAAACAATTGGCTGATGAAGTAATGAAGTTGCCTTTAAAGGAAGAAGTAAAAGAAAAATGGGTTTATAGGAATGCAGCTAGACTTTTAGGTGTGCAATGATCAGGTTAAATGGATCAATCATCTTTATCTTTACATTCTGGGCATACTATTAAATCAAAATCTTCCAAATCACTTCTCCAAACATAAATAATGCCATTACCTTCACATAATTCACACTTCTTTATATCTCCTTTGGGATATACAAAATGACTCACTTCTTATATTCAACTCTTTTTATTCTAAATGATATTGGAAGTTAGGGAAAACCCATCATAATATTATAAAACTGTCTATTTAAATGTTTTCATAAAGTTTGAAATTTATAAAGATATTGATTCAAATAATTTGAAACTTTTAAATTAAATAACACTTAATGTGGTCTAAACTATGAATGAAAACAGAAAAAAATGGCATGCTTCATGTGGAATTTATTGTAAAAGGTGTCCAGGAGTGGAATCTTTTGGGTGTAAAGGATGTAGAGAGCAAAAAGGACAAATACTTAAATTTCCTATCTGTAAGACATATGAATGTGTAACAAGTAAAGGTTATGACTTTTGTTATGAATGTGCTGAATTTCCTTGTGAGAAATTACAACCAATTGTAAAATTTGAGATCTTTACCCCCCATAATTCAAAAGTTTATAACTCAATAATGATTCAAAAATTAGGTTTAGAAGAGTGGAATAAAATTTGTGAAGAAAAATCAACTCTATATTATTCCGCTAAAAAGATACAATATGGAGGAGACCCTCTCACACTTGAGAAAAAAGACCCAAATATGTATAAAAAAAAGAAAATACAAGAATAGATTAGTCTATAAATCATTGGCTTAAAAATTTCCGTTAAAACCCCAACCAAAGCATTTTTTAAATAATGTCAATCCAACATAGAATTGCATTAACTTTATTCTGATTTCTTTTCAGCTCTGTTAGCTTCCCATTTGGCTTTATCAGCTTCTCTTTCAGCTTCCCATTCCGCTTTGTCAGCGTCCCTTTCAGCTTTTCTTTTTTCCTTTTGAATTTTATCAGTATCCTTTTTATGTTTATCATCCTCTCTCCTTAATCCGTCAGCAACTCTCCTAGATTCCTTAGTTTTTGCTGATGCTGCTTTTTCGTGTTTTTCATAGTCCTCTTTGGTTGCTGTTCTTATCGCTTCTGCCCCACATTTTTCACAATATTGAGTATCAGTATGAGTAAATTCTCCGCATGAACCACAGATTAATTTAAATGTCTTTTTAAATGTTTTCATGTCCAAAAATCTTCAATCCTCCAATTATTTTTTTCTTATATTATTCTGACTATAATCCTTTAAAATATTTAAAGGCTAAACATATTTATATATTTATTCTAATAACATAGATAAATTCAAATTTTCTTAATGAGTATAAAACTGAGAGATAACCTAAACTAACAAATTCTGCACAAAATTCTTTTTTGCACATCATCCTTTTAGAATAAAACTTTAAATGTGCAGATTTTCATTATAATATATCATGTTTCAATATGATATTCAACTCAATTTTATAGGTATGATCTTTGAATCTTTTATAATCATAATCGCGGCAGTTTTATTGGTGTTGATATTAAAGAAATATCTTGTGAAACGTCACAAATTAACTCGATTGCTTTTCTTCATTTTCCTCTGTTACCTTATCGCAATTATTTTTTCTTGGTTGTCAAAAGTTTTTGTAGTTACTCAAATAAGTATCGTACAAGATGGTTCAATAATTGCTTGGCTGTATAATATAACAGTAGACTTTAGATTAAGTGAATTCTTTGTAATGATCGCCATTTTCTTGTCTTATATCCTTAAAGTAGGTGTTTTTGAAAAAGGATATATCAATTGGCAAAGAATTATCGTAATAATTTATGGAATATTTTGCTGTATCTACGTATTATTCATTTACGCATATGGCAATGATTTCTTAGACATTTTTGCGTTCCTGTTTGTGTTTATTTATATGGTTCTGGTTTATGCCCCTTTTCTACGAAGAGCAATAGAGTCTTATCGCGCTGTGGACGAAAAAGCATATAAACGGGCATTCTTATCATTAGCAATTATGTCTTTTAGTTTTATGCTGATATTTCTTAATTTTGCTATAGATCGAGTATTTGTCTTTCTAGGAAGCCCTGGTTTTACAGCTTTTTATTACTTAGGGTGGATTTCTGCCATTATTGGAATTTTTGGTGCATACTATGGATATATAAGACCTAAATCTAGAGAATAGAAACTATTTATTATTTTGAAACCTAATATTAAAAAATATATTTATATTTTTTTTTAATTATCATATAGTTAATTAGGTAATTTTTTAGCAGTGATTTTAGTGGAAAAAATAATACAAGACATTTGGATACTAAACGATGCTGGAGCGGTTTTATTTCACCGTGTTCTTGAAAAAAAAGTAGATGAACAATTAATAGGGGCTTTGATGTCTGCGTTAAATCTAATAGCAGAAGAATTAGAAAGTGGTGGTTTATCTAGTTTTGAAATTAAAGATAATAAATATATCATTATGAAAGAATTTGGAATTTCATTCATAGTAAATGCTCCAAAAAAAATTAAAGAGAAAAAGATCAAAGAAGAACTTGCTAAAATTGTAAATAAGTTTTTCAATATTTACCCCAAAGAGTTTTTTAATAACTGGGATAATGATGTAAGTATTTTTGTTGATTTCGAAAATCAAATTAAAGATAGTTTACAAGATACAATAGATAAATTCGAAAAAGCATTTTGGTAATTTATCAAACCCAGTAATCTAATGTAGTGTTTTTTAAAGGTACTTTTTTCTTGGATGTACGAGGTTTCCATTTCAGCAACCGATTTTCGGGAAGATATGGATGCTGAACGAGAACATATTCTACATACCTTTCATCATCATTTATCATCACGAGCACATTTCCAAAATGTGATAGGATTTTTCCACCTTTCGGTCTAAAAAGGGAGTTTTCGTGTAAGGGTGCTGTTATGATAATGAGAGGGTTGGTTTTCCAGAGTATTTGTTTAATTCCGTCTATAGTTCTTAAGAGATCTTCGAATGTATGTTTTTCATAACCTTCAAACATAGTTGTGATCCCAGATATTAAAATAACTTTCACATCTTCAAGTTTAGAAAGTCTATTTTCCAAAATCTCGACCATCTGATCCCAAGTGAATGCACGGCTAATTAAAATGTTTTCGAGCGTCTTCCGAGGGGAAAGATTCTGAGATACGGCAAACTTGCTTATGTAATAAGGATTAAATCTATTATTTCCATCAATAAAAGCAACTCTAATACCTTCTCCAATCCCTCCATTGGTAAAAGCTTTTTGAGCGATAACTGCCGTAGTCAATAAAACATTTGTTGTTAGTTTCTTATCTCCATACAGTAAATACACCAAGTCTCGATGAAACCCTCCAGAAAGCAACTCATCTAACGTACTATCACCACTTGAAATAAGAGAAATACTAGTGTTCCTTTTATGAATCGTGAATCCTGTTTGATTCAGGGTCATCATATGAAATATCAATTCTTCAAAATAAAACGAAGATACACCGACAATTTTCTGAAATCTTTGTAGATTGTCGATTCGAAAGTAAAATTATTCCATTTAATAAGAGGAAATATGTTCTTAAAAGGAATAATGTTCTATGAAGACGGAGGGGGTTGATTGAAAGTAAAAATAGAATATCATAATCAAAACTATATCAATAAGTAACGTATAATATCTGTGTTGCATTTTAAATTTTAAAAAATTTTAAGATTAAAATTAGGTGAAAAAGTAGTGAGTTATAGTAGCCGTTTTTGGCAGGATAAATATGATGAGGGAATTGATGATTTAGATCCTAAAGAATTTGATTTTTCTTTTACCGAAATCATTAGAAAGACATTTGAAGAACTCCCTGAGAAATTAGCATTAGCTTTCTATGGAACTGAAATCACTTACGGAGAATTGGACAAACTATCAAACGAATTTGCTCACATGCTAATTGAGAATGGAATGAAAAAAGGAGATGTGCTGGGAATAAATACTGCGAACATCCCTGAATATATTATTGGTATTTTGGGAGGATTAAAAGCAGGAATTATTGTTTCAGGTGTCTCTCCATTACTTTCAGCAGTCCAAATAGAATATCAATTAAATGATTTAGGTTCTGGAGGAAAACAAGTTGCTCTGCTAACTCTAGACGCCATTTTTGCAGGTCACATTACAAAAATATATTCAAAAATTCCATCATTGAAGCTCGTTATTACCACATCAGTAGCAGGGTTTATGCCTAAAATGTTAGGAACTCTTGGTAAACTAGTAGGTAAGATTCCGAAAGGAAAAGTAACTCCATTAGAAGGGGTAACAGTATTAGAATACCATAAGCAAGTAAAAGGGCAATATCCTGATGATTTACCAGATATAAAAGTAAATTCCAGCGACATTGCGTTTATACAGTACACCGGCGGTACAACAGGACCCCCAAAGGGCGCGAAATTAAGTCATAAAAATTTCGTTGCAGATATAAAAATATTTCAACATTGGCTTAGCTGGGAGTTTGGAGCAGGCTTTGGTTTATCTGGATTTCCATTTTTCCATATAGCAGGACTATTTACATGCTCAAATGTTATAATGTTAGGATGGAGTCAAATATTAATTCCTAATCCAAGAGATACTGACCATATTATAAAAGAAATGCTTAAATACAGACCAACAGTCTTAGCAAACGTACCGACGTTATATCAAATGTTGATAAAGAATCCAAAATTCAAAAAAATCGACAGAGAAATGATTGATTATGCTATATCCGCAGCAGCACCTTTTCCAAAGGAATCACAAGAGATTTTCGAGAGTATAATCGGTGAAGGTAAACTCATCGAGCTCTATGGAATGACAGAAACTTCACCATTAACCATTGGTAATCCTTCAAAAGGGAAGAAAAAACTAGGACATATTGGACTTCCATTCCCAAATGTTGATTTTAAGCTTTTAGATCCTGATACAGGCAAAGAAGTATCCTTAGGTGAACCGGGAGAAATTTGCGTGAAAGGTCCAATGGTTATGGAAGGATATCATAATAAACCTGAGGAAACTAAGAAAGCTGTCGATTCAGATGGTTTTATGCATACTGGGGATGTAGGAATTATGGATGAAGAAGGGTACGTTAGAATCGCAGATAGAACAAAGGATATGATTATCGTTGGTGGTTTTAAAGTTTTTTCAGCAAAATTGGAAGATACTTTAACAAAACATCCTGCTATTGAAATGGTTGCCACGATTGGAGTTCCAAATCCTGATAGACCTGGATCCGAATTAGTGAAGGCGATAATACAGATTGCGCCAGATTATGAATACGATAATGAAGAGGCATTGAAAGAAGAAATTACTGCATTTGCTAAGGAAGAATGTTCTCCATATGAAGTTCCTAAAATCATTGAATTCACAGAAGAATTGCCACTTACGGTAGTTGGAAAAGTTGATAAGAAACTTTTAAGAAAATAGAAGTAATAAGTTATTTTACATTTTTTTTTATCTCTTTTTTTTACTTTTATTCGAGCTAAATCTTTTCTTTGATGAGAATTTAAGCAAAAATCATTTATTTAATTTTAATCCGATCAATATCGTAAAAGTTTATTAGTTATATTGTTGAAAAATTATAATATTACACAAAAAATTTACTAAAAAATTTAGGTTTTAAAGGTGTCAGAATTAAACATGACAGATCCTTATAGTTCACGATTTTGGAAGAAAAACTGGGATCCCGGAATGGAAGATATACCTCCGGAAGAATTTGAAACTACTTATCCGGAAATGATAAGACCAACATTTGAAAATTTTTCTGATAAAATGGCACTTGCTTATCAAGGATTAGAGATTAGCTTTGGTGAGGTAGATAAATATTCAAATCAATTTGCTAATATGTTGATTAAAAATGGATTTCAAAAAGGAGATGTAGTCGGAATTAATTTAGCAAATATTCCTGAATATGTATATTCTGTTTTAGGCACACTTAAAGCGGGATGCATCGTTTCAGGAGTTAGTCCCTTAATGTCTGATGTTCAAATGCATTATCAATTAGATGATCTTGGAAAGGGCGGTAAAAATGTGGCTTTAGTCACTTTAGATGCTATTTTTCAACATAGGTTGACAAAAATTGCTGATAAATTACCACAACTTAAAGTTGTAGTTGCAACAAGTGTAATTGGTTCTTTTTCTAAAGAGGATCAAGCAAAAATTAAAGCTGTAAGAGAAATTCCCTCCGGGGAAGTCACTCCGCTAGAGGGAAAAACTGTTTATAATTTCCAAGATGATGTATTGACCAAATTTTCTGCGGATTTACCTAAAGTGGATTTAACTCCTGATGATTTGGGTTGGATCCAATACACTGGTGGTACAACAGGACCACCTAAAGGTGCTATGTTAAGTCATAGAAATTATGTTTCAAATATGAAAGGTATACTTACTTGGCTCCAATGGGAACGAGGAAAAGGAGTATTATTATCAGGATTTCCTATGTTTCATATTGCTGGTTTAACAGTATGTCAAGGAGCTCTCTATAATGGCATGAGTCAAATTATTATTGCTAATCCCCGTGATGCGCTCCATATTTGCAATGAAGTGAAGAAATATCAACCAACAATGCTAGTAAATGTACCATCCTTATATCAAATTTTGATTAATTTTCGTAAATTTAAAAGATTAGATCATTCAAATTTGAGGTTATGCATCTCTGCAGCGGCTCCATTCCCAAAAGAGTCTCAAGAAAATTTGGAAAGCATAGTAGGTGAAGGAAAGTTACTGGAACTTTGGGGAATGACTGAACTGTCACCAGTTGCGAGTATGAATCCTTCCTTAGGCACGAAAAAATTAGGTACAGTAGGGTTACCATTTCTAAATGTTGATTTAAAGATTGTTAATCCTGAAACGAATGAAATAATCCCATTAGGAGAACCCGGAGAGCTTTGTGTAAGGGGCCCCTTAGTTATGCAAGGATACTATAATAAACCAGAAGAAACCGCAAAAGCTATAGATAAAGATGGCTACATGCATACTGGGGATGTCGGTATAATGGATGAAGATGGTTACATTCGAATCGTCGATCGTACCAAGGATATGATAATAGTTGGAGGATTTAAAGTATTTTCAGCTAAAGTTGAAGATACACTAGCAAAACATCCAGCAATTGGGATGGTCGCCTTAATTGGAGTCCCTAACCCTGATAGACCTGGGTCCGAAATTGTAAAAGCATTCATTCAGATCAATCCAGACTATGAATTTGATGGAAATAAAGAAGCTTTAAAGGAAGTTATAATCAGTTTCTCTAAAGATAACTTAGCGCCATATGAAGTTCCCAAATTAATAGAATTTTCAGAAGAGCTTCCTTTAACGGTTGTTGGGAAAATCGATAAGAAGATTCTAAGATCTGGCTAATTTAGTCGATATATTATTAATTATTTTTTTCTTATTTCTTTTTGAGAGTATATGTCTTAGAAAATTAATTAGGAAAAGTTTTTGTATGAATGTTAGCCATTAAATTTTGATGAAATTAAAAAAGTATATTTTGGGTGATATATTAATATTTTTTTTAACTTATTTCTGTATATTGAGTCCGATTTTTGCTGATTTTCATATTGGGAGTTCTTGCCTTCCCATAGACGAGGAAGGTTTCATAGAATATGATTTTGACAAATACACAGCTCCGGGACCATTAAGACTCAAAGTAGAATTTGTGGATTTGTCTAAGATTTATGAGCCAATTGAAGCTTTAGGAGCCAATATAACTGTTAGTGAGTATAATACTACTACTAATATTTATCAAGTTTCTATTGTTGATTCAAAGAAATTTCAAAATCAAGCGTTTTTAAGTTATAATAAAACCCAACAATATTTTAGATATAATCGATCCATGGATATTCTTTTATTAAATGGTTATGGAGGATATTATGTTATTCCGAATGACCCCGTAGAT
This sequence comes from Candidatus Hermodarchaeota archaeon, assembly GCA_048885765.1. Taxonomy (GTDB): domain Archaea; phylum Asgardarchaeota; class Lokiarchaeia; order Sigyniarchaeales; family SOKP01; genus Loki-b32. The sequence continues at coordinate 12,523 of JBHLLI010000023.1, read as the reverse complement.
TTAAATATTGTAAAAGCATTCGTTGAACAATATACAACTTGGTCTGCTAATGTCGAGAATAATACAATAACTATTGATATTGTTAATGAACAATACATCCTTACTTATAGTGAAGAAGGATTACTGATAAAGGAAGAAGTTAAAAGTAATGATTTAATAATTTCAGTACTCATATTTGTATCATATACAGCTAATCAAAACGAAGATATTGGCGATTTTGATTTTTTATTAATAATCTTAGTAATTTTTATAGTAGCAATTGTTTCAGTAATAAATAATAAAACTTCTTCAAAAAATCGATAAATTATTTGTTTTAGAATATATTCATCTTATTTTCGACAATGGAAACTACTTCTGGAAGCACATCCCCTATTTTTTCATGAATTACAACTTCAGCAGCTGAGTCCATATCAGTCTCTTGAATATTTATAATAGCCAGTTTAGCTCCAGTAGATAGAGCTCGAGAAGGATACCAAGCTACAGGATAGACTACAAGTGAGGACCCTAAGACCAAAAGTAAATCGCATTTTTCAAGCATTTTATCTGCAGCTTCAAGTGTTTGAGAATCAAGTGGTTCTCCGAAAAATATTGCGTTTGGTTTAAGCATGCCTCTACATTTCTCACAAGATGGAGATGATTTCCCGCTCATTACTTGGTTAACCATAACAGTAATTTCATATATTTGCCCACACGTCATACACTTCGCCTCATACGCATTTCCATGAAATTCAACAATATTCTTAGTTCTGGCTTTATGATGCAATCTATCTATATTTTGAGTGAGTACTCCTTTTAGCTTTCCAAGTTTTTGAAGTTTGGTTAGAGCTTTATGGCCTTTGTTTGGACGTGCCCTAAAAATATTTCTTCCAGTTTCTAACATAAATTCTAAATTCTTACTAGTGTTAGCTATATAAGAATGAATTGATGCGAATTCGTATGGATCCACCTTTTCCCATAAACCCGTTCCTGGCGTCCTGAAATCCGCAATTCCACTTTCCGTTGACATCCCTGCGCCTGTTAATGCAACGATGTTTTTAGAATTAAGAATTAAGTCTGCTAGTTTTTCTACACTTTTTTCAATTGCAGTCATTTGCAAAAAACAAAATTTTGAGATTAAAAAAACCATGTTATTTTCGTTTAAAAAATATTTTATTTTTTGTTGTTTTGCAGTTTAATTTTGGATTTTAGAAAGATTCAAAATCTTTTTTTTTTAATAGGAACAATACCAGGAGTATTCTTCTTAGGATTACCCAATCCAAAATATTTTTCTGTAAGGAAAGCTAATGTCATGGGTTTGAATATATTTGATCTGCAAATAATTGGATCATTAGCTAAAATTGCTAAAAAATCAGAATTTGTCATATAACCATTTTTCTCTATAAATTTCTCTCTTAATAACATTTCAGTATAGGTTTGGCGTTTTTTTGAATAATTTTTATTTATAAGGTATTTTTGTATTAAATGCGAGATAAAGGTATTAGACCTTACAACAGTATTAATAACATCTTCTCTAATAAATCCTTTAGGAACAACTTCTAATGCTATGAGGTTTGAATTATCTGATATAAGAAGATTTCCACTAGAAGTACTTCCATAATTCTTCAAAAAATCAGATAATTTTTCAATATTATCAAATCTTTCAAGAAATATTCTGGATTTAACAGTATTTGGCAGAGTAATTAATCCTGTGGGTTTGCTCTTTACAACGTTTACTCGGATGGATAATCCATTTGAATTCATTCCCATTGGTAGACTTAATTGAGCTCCCATTCGAAGAGAAAAAAATTCATTTTTTTGAGGAGTTTTAACATGAACAAATGCAGCAGCATGCTTGAGAAACATGGGAAAATCAAAATTTTGAGCAGTAATAGGACCGTTCGGAGTAATTGCCCCTAAAGAAGTACATCCCACTTCTAATTGTCTTAAATTAATATTTTTTGAGTATTTTGGCAATAAGAATCCATAAAAGATGTCTAAAAAGCAATTTTGTAAGAGTATATCTTCATATTCCAGTTCTAAAATTGCATCTGCGATACCGTGCATCTCATCAATATGAATTTGTGGAATAAAAGGTTCATAATTCCTTGAAATCTTAATTAACTTTTTATAAGTAAAAGTTTTTAGCAGATATTTAAAATTGATAAGCCCAATCCGATTTTTAAACGTAAAAATTTGTTTTGACAATTCCGATCCTTCCAAATAACCTAATGTATAATAATCAGTCCCATAGACTTCTAAGTAGCGTTGTCCATTTGAATTCTTCCACTTAGAAGATCCTTTCTTCAAACCAGGTGATTTATACTTTTTTATTTTTAACACCTCGGTCATTAAAAAGATAAGAGTTAGGATCACTCATGATCTGATTGATAATATATAAGATCTTAAAAGTTAGGACAAAAAAAACAAAAAATACAAAGACAGGTATATATGTTTTATAAGATGGATTTGATTTCTTAACGCTTAGGGCTTTAATTAATTTGGAATAGTAAAATGAATAAGCAAATAACCAAGCATTATACAATATTATCTTTATTTTTGATATTTTATTTTTCAAATTTTGTGAAATCCATATTTATCATATCAAATTAACTATATAAACATTCGCATTTTTCAAAAATCATGAAAGCATATTCTATAAAATTAGAATTAAAATTTTATTATTTTCTAATTTATAGCAATTATGCTTGTTGAAGATTTTAAACAAATTAAATATGAAAAAGAAGAGAATGGAATTCTAACAGTCACCCTTAATTGGCCTTCCAAAAAAAATGCTCTTTCACCTTTAGGGCTTTTAGAGTTGTGGTATGCTGTTGACCATGCCGAAAATGATGACCAAGTTAAAGTCATAATATTAACAGGTTGCGAAGAAGCAGGGGCTTTTTCTTCAGGAGGTTATTTTTCAGAGGATATGTTGAAAGATATTCCCGAAGATTATAGAAAAGAAATTAATTTAAGAGACATGGCATCAAAAAGATTATGTCTTAAATTTTGGGATTTTTCAAAACCAATAATCTCTGTTATTAACGGTTTTGCGGTGGGAGGAGGATTTACACTTCCGGTGATTTGTTCTGACTTAGTTTACATGGCTGAAGACGCATGGTGGGCATTGTTCTTCGTAAAAAGGGCAGTTATTCCCGACTTCGCAACCACAGTTCTTTTACCATTAATGATTGGTTTCAATAAAGCTAAAGAATTGTTTTACTTTGGTGATCGGATGACTGCACAAGACGCAGAAAGACTTGGTCTAGTTAATAAAGTATTACCTAAAGAAGAATTAACGTCATTTGCAAGACAGCAAGCCTTAAGACTTATCCCACCAAATGGACCATTACTTTCTATAAAACTCATGAAAAAAGCTATGCACACCTATTTTAGGGGAATAATCGAAGCACAGCTCGATTTTGAAAACAAAATGTGGACTAAAGCAATTCGAAGTAAAGATTTTGGAGAATCTTTATTAGCTCTAAAGGAAAAAAGGGATCCAAATTTTTTTGGGAAATAATTTATTTTTTTTTTAAAATCTAGATCTAATTCAAGTTTATTATCTTAAAATTCTGAATAAAAAAAAAACAAATAATAACGATTATTTTTATTTATGGAATATAATATAATATTATAAACAATTCTCAATAAAGCATCTTTCAATATGTTCTATAAGTTGAAAAATAGAAAATTTGAATGTATGCTGATAACGAATATATGCAATTAGCCATAATGGTGAGACGGTAAAATTACGGAAAGCCCAACCAAATCATTTATTTATAAGATATGTGTTGTAGGAGATGGTGGTGTAGGGAAGACATCAATGGTACTTCGCTACTGTGAAAATACATTTAAAGAAAATTATATTATGACGATTGGATCTAACTTCTCTACTAAGCAGGTTGACCTAGAAGAGTATCCTTCATATCTTGTTAAGCTTCAATTATGGGATTTAGCTGGTCAGAAGCACTTTAGCTTTGTACGTCCACCCTTTTATCGTGGTAGTAGTGCTACTGTATATACATTCGATTTAACCCGAAGAAGTTCCTTTCAAAATATCTTGAACTGGAAAAGTGAAGTGGAAAAAGTAATAGGTGATGGGAAACCATCAATTCTAGTTGGTAATAAAATAGATTTGGCAGAGCAGGGACAAAGAGAAGTTGGAACGGGAGAAGGGGAAGCGTTGAAGGAAGAACTAAACGCTATAGCCTATCTTGAAACAAGCGCAAAAGAAAATGTGCTTGTCGAGCCTGTATTTAAAAATTTAACCAAAGCTATTTTAGAAAAGACTAAAAAGATATAGCTTTTTATTTGTTATAAACCATAACTTAAAATTTTGTTGTATATTTTAGAAGTATAAATCAAATAATAATAGGTAAATTAAATGTTTGGAGCAGCAGGTAGGGCATATGATCGTGCATTGACTGTATTTAGTCCAGAAGGACGTCTATTCCAAGTTGAATATGCATTAGAAGCAGTTAGGCGAGGTACACTCGCTGTAGCAGTTAAATCAGAAGATGATGTGTGTTTAGCAGCACAAATTAAGATTGCTTCTCCATTAATGGATGCAAATTCAATAGATAAACTATTCCAAATAGATGAACATGTCGGAGTTGCTATCTCAGGATTACATGCAGATTCAAGAGCGCTGATCAATTATGCAAGGGTTCAAGCTCAATCATTTAGATTAACATATGATGAACCTGTTCGCTTAAATATGTTAGCTAAAGCGGTTGCCGACTTAAAACAGCAATATACACAGTTTGGGGGTGTGAGACCGTGGGGATGCGCGCTTTTTTTCGTCGCAATCGATGCAAGCGGGCCACAAATATACACAACATCCCCAAGTGGAATTTACCGCTCATTCAAAGCTTATGCGATTGGAACTGGCGAAGCGAGTGCTAGAGAATATTTACTTGAAAATTATAATGAGACCATGACTTTTGACGAGCTTGTGAATTTTACATTGAAAGCTCTTAAAGAATCTATCGATGAGGAGGCAACAAAAGAAAACATAAGACTTGCATATATTAAGGGCGAGGATAAAAAGTTTCATATGTGTATTGAACAAGAAGTTGAAGGATTTTTGGCAAAGTTAACATAATTCTTATTTTTATTACCATCATAAAAGATTTTATTATCTAAATTTATATTATAGATAATAATATTATATCTAGAATTTTCTTATTAGATTGAAAAATAGGCAATTTTTATGGCAAAGAAGAAAAAGATCCGTGAAGAATTCGATATATTATTCGAGAAGGGTGATGAAAAGGCAATTAAAATTATGTTAGAAGAAAACCCTTGGTTACTTGATGAAGTTTCACATTCTATGGATGCAGGGATGGCAGAACAGAATCAAATTATTGCAGCTTTAGGTGTAATGGAAGATGAGCTTGGTGGATCTGTACCGATTGATGAAATTGTATTTAGTTTGAGAGTAGATTTTGGTGTTCGCAAAACGGATGATGAAGTCCATTCGGTTTTAGCTAGTGTTGAAAAGTTAAATCTTGTAAAAAGAGATACTAGTGGGTGGAGTTTAACAAGTGAAGGCGGTAAAATTTGCGATGATTATCTTAACCGAAATTTAGGAAAATTTGAGATATAATTGATTAAGTATTTATTTTTGATTTATGATTTTTTAATTAGAATTAAATTATTATTTTGGATTTGTAAAGAGATTTTTAATTATTAGGTTCATTCTTAATCCTCCTTTAAGGTAGATGATGTTTATGGAAGAGAAACGAGAAGAAGATTTTAATCAAGAATTCGATGATGATGAATTGGATTTAACTAAGGATGCCTTTTTTTCTGACTTAATGGATATGGAAGAAGAAATTGCCTCTGAAGCTTATGAATTAGTGGAACATGCTATTAATCTTATACAATCACAATTTTATGATGATAGTATTGAAATCTTACGTCAGGCTATTGGGTTGTATACTCAGATTAATAGAATTGAAGAAATTAATGCTATTAACGATAAGATTTCAGAAGTGTATCTGCTAAAAGAAGAAGCATTTAGGGAAATCGAAGCAGCACCAGAAGAGAAAGTTGCGGTAGTTGATGATCTTGAAGCACTTGATGAGGTTCAAGTTACTAAAGAGTCTGAAGTGATAGAAGAAACAAAAGAGGAAATAGAATTGATTAGTAAGGCGGACCAATTAATAGTAGTGGCTCATGAATTAAGTAACAACAATCAATTTGAAGAAGCACTTGATAAATATGATGAAGCTGAAAAGATCTTAGAAGATTTAGGAAAATCTGATGAAATAGAAAGACTTTACGCATTGATTGAAGAATGTTACAATAAAAAAGCCGAATATTTGCAAGATCTTAAAAAATTAGAGCCAGAAGAGTTCATAGAATTAAAGGAATCTTCAAAAAAGGTACAAGAAAAAGAGGAAAAATTAACACAGTTTCTGGAAGCTAAAAGACGAGAAGAAGAAGTATCTTCTAAAGCATATGAAATATTAGATCAAGCGGTAGAATACGCTAAAATCAATGAATATGACCAGGCTATAAACTTATATAGTGAAGGTGTAAGACTATTTGAAGAATTAAACTGGACATATGAAGCAAATAGAATTCGAGATACTATAGAAATCCTAGAACAAGAAAAAATTAAACATTTTGAAGGGTTAGAAAAGGAAAGATTAGAAATCAAGCAAAAAATTGAAACTGAAATACATAAGGAAAAATTTATTGAAGAACAGGTTAAAGAGATAAGTGAACAAGAAAAACTCGTACAAATGGAAAGGTTACGGGGAATTGAGCTTCAGAAAATGGAACAAGATTTTTTTAAAGCCCAAATTGATAACATGGCAACAGAAGCAGCCAGAATGGGAAGAGAATATGAATTAGCAATGCAAAAAGCAATTAAAGAAGGAGAAATCGTAGAAGATTGCATTTACCCTAAAGTAATTGAAATTTATAAAAAAATAAAGAATTTACTTCTTGACAAAGGTTGGAATAGTGAGGCTGCTATCTACGATGACACGATTAATGTATATATCCAAAAATTTGAGCAAGACCAAAAGATAAGACAAATTGAAGCTGACAAAAAGAAAAAACAAAAAGAAGCAGAAGAGCTATTAAAAGTTAAGGAAGAAGCAGTAGAAATTGAAGTTGATGAAAAACAAAAAGCATTAATGGAAGAGCAACGTCAAAGACAACTTGAGATTCAAAATATTCGAAATCAACTCGAGCAGAGAACTAAGAGAGCTGAGCGTTTAGCAAGAGAATATGAAGTTGCATTAAGACAAGGGAAATTCGAATTAAAATGTCCATATCCGGAGATTATTAATATTTTTAAAGAAGCTAAACAAATAGCATTAGAGAGAGGTTGGGAAACTGATGTTACAATATTTTCAAGTCAAATATATACATATAATCAGAAGTTAGAAAAGGATAATCGATTACGTCAGATTGAAGTAGAGAAAGTAAAAAAACAGGAAGAGATTGAGGAATTATTTAAAGTTAAAGAACAACCAACTGTAGGATTAGATGCTGAAAAATTGAAAGTTTTAGAAGAACAAAAAGCTATTGAACAGGAGAAAGAAGAGCTTGACAGTGTTCTTGATGTCATGATAAATCGCGCTGAATTAATGGCGAGAGAATATGAATCTGCCATGAAAAAAGCTATTAAAGATGGAAAATTAGCAGAAAACCCACCATTTTTGAAAATTATTGGGATTTATGAAAGAGTAAAACGGATGTTGCTTGAAAAGGGAAGAGGAGAAGAAGCGGAAGTATATACTAGTCAAATTACACACTATTCTCAAAAATTAGAACAAGATAGCAAATTGCGGGAAGTGGAAGCTAAAAAAGCTCAAAGAGAAAGAGCTCTTGAAGAAATGCATAAAATTGGTCAAGAAATAGGTTTAGACAAAAAAAGACTAAAAGCTATTGAAAGAAAAAAGGAAGAGGAAGATTTTGAGAAATATATTTCTGAAAATGTAAGTAATGCTGAAAAAATGGTACGAGACTATGAAATTGAAAAAAGAAAGGCTTTTAGAGAAGGAAAAATCCTTGAAAATACTCCATATGCTGATGTTATTGAAATCTATAAAGCAATACGTGAGAAAGTATATGCTCGAGGGTGGAGAGAACAAGCAGAAATATTTGCAAATCAGATTAAAATTTACCAAGAAAAATTAGATAAACATGAAAAACTGTTAGAGGTTGAGCAACAAAAAGCTCAGAGAGAAAAAGCACTTGAAGATATGCATAAAGTAGAAAAAGTAGTTGAAGTTGATCAACAAAAATTAAGTAGTCTACAATTAAAGAGTGAAGAAAAAGAGTTTGAAAAATATATTATCGACACAGTAAACAAAGCTGAAAAATTAGAGAGAGAATTCGATTCAGCTATGAAAAAAGCTATTAAAAAAGGTGAAGTGTTGGAAAAAACACCTTATTCTGATATTATAGAAATTTATTCTGATATCAAAGAAAAATTAGTTGAAAGGGGTTGGATAGACCAATCACAAATTTATTCTAACCAAATCAAGATTTACCAAGAAAAACAAGATAAACATGAAAAACTGTTAGAGGTTGAGCAACAAAAAGCTCAGAGAGAAAAAGCACTTGAAGATATGCATAAAGTAGAAAAAGTAGTTGAAGTTGATCAACAAAAATTAAGTAGTCTACAATTAAAGAGTGAAGAAAAAGAGTTTGAAAAATATATTATCGACACAGTAAACAAAGCTGAAAAATTAGAGAGAGAATTCGATTCAGCTATGAAAAAAGCTATTAAAAAAGGTGAAGTGTTGGAAAAAACACCTTATTCTGATATTATAGAAATTTATTCTGATATCAAAGAAAAATTAGTTGAAAGGGGTTGGATAGACCAATCACAAATTTATTCTAACCAAATCAAGATTTACCAAGAAAAACAAGATAAGTATGAGAAGTTACTTGAAGTAGAAGCAAAAAAAGCTCAAAGAGATAAAGAACTTGAAGATCTTCATAAATTGGGTAAAAGAGAAACCATTCCTGTTAAACCGGAAATAGTCAAAGAATTAGAAGCTGGAGAAAAGGAAGAAGATATTTTATTAGATAAAGCTATGAATCTAATCGATGATGCAGAAAAAGCTGTTAAGAGTTATGAATTAAGTATTAGGAAAGATATTTTAGTTTATGAAAGTCCATATAGTAAAGCAATTAGTAATTATGAACAAGCTCGTGATATATTTAATAAAATTGGTTGGAAGGAAGAAGCTAGTCGCTTAATTAATACCATTAAATTTTACAAAGATAAAAAGGAAAAAGATAATATTTTAAGAGAAATTGAGCAAAAGAAATTAGAAAAACCTGCTATTGAATTAATGGCTGCTGAGTTTGAACCAGATAAGGATTTTCTCGAAAGAAAACAACGATTATTAGAAATAGAGCAAAAAGAAAAAGAATCTGATGAAATTGCTGCGAAGATTTTTAATATGATTCAAAATGCAGAAAGAATGGCTCAGGAATATGAACTAAAAATAAAAGGTGGTGTGTTTGACTATGAGGCACCTTATGAAAAAATTATAGAAATATATCGAGATGCTAGAAAACAATTTGAAGATCTTGGATGGAAAGAAGAATCAACAAAATTAAAAAATACAATTAACTTCTATAAAGAAAAATCCACTAAGGACAAGAGAATTCGTGCTTTAGAAGCTGAAAAAGTAAGAAAAAGAGAAGAAGAATTGTTAACTCAGCAACGATTATTAGAAAAGGCAAGAATAGAGGAAGAAAAATTAATACAACAGCGAAAAGAATCATTAGATCTCAAACGAAAACGTGTGGCACAATTTGAAAGTCAAAAAGACAAAGCATTTCGTTTAATGGATCAAGCTAAACGTGAATTAAGACAGAATCATTTTGATAAAGCAATTGAATATTACAAAGAAAGTGAGGTTATTTTTGAACAAATCAATTGGCAAGAAGGAATTAAAATGGTCCTAGATTCAGTTGCTATGATTACTAACAAGAAAAAAGCATTCGAGTTAGAAAAGCAATCGCTAGAACAAAAAGAAATTGAAAAACAATTGATTGAGCAAAAACTAGAAGAAAAACTAGCTGAGGCGGAGATATTAAAAAGACAACAACAAGAAGAAAAAAGAAAAGAATTTCTAAAAATACAGCATGCAAAAGAACAAGAACGCAAAGTATCAGAAGAAGGTTATACCCTCCTAGAAGAAGGAACTGCACTAATGGATAAAGGAAAATTTACTGAAGCCTATGAGAAATTTATCGCTGCTCGTGATTTATTTCAACAAATATCATGGCATCGTGAAGTGTCACGTATAAATAATGACCTACTTTTTAAGCTTAAAAGAGAACAAAAGCAAGCTGAGGCTCTAGATGAGATCAAAAAAAAGAAAATTGAAGAAGAAAAAGAAATAGAAAGATTGAAAGAAGAAGCAAAAAGAGAGAGAGAAGAAGAAGCTAGGAGAAGGAAGGAGGAGAAACGAAGATTCGCACAAGAAGAAGTTCTAAGAAAAATCTCAGCTAAATTAGATAAAGCAGGTAAATTAATCGAGGATTTCCGATATAATGAAGGGGTCTTAATGATGATAGATGAAATAAAAAGACTTTCTAAACTGGGTAAAGAAGAAGAAATTGCTAAAATTAATGCACAAGTTGAGGAAGTAAAAACTGAAGCAGACATTCCCATAATCATATTAGACGCTTCTGAAGAAGATTTACAAAATAAGAAATTTAAAGCTGCGTATAAAGCTCTTGACGATGCTCAAGTAGCCATGAGTGAATCTCAAACTAAGAAAGCAATTTCGGAATTAATTGAAGCAAATTTTCAACTTAGTAAATTAAAATTAGTTACAAATTATAATAATGAAATCAATAAAATTATCACGAACCTCAGAGAAGAACTTGGTATAAGACCAGAAGAAGCTAAAGCAAGAATTTCTTATGAAGATGAATCCGCGAGATTACGTGCCAGAATTGCTGCTAGAAGAGAAGAAAGAAGGAAGAAAGTTTTAGAATTATTAAAAAAAAGAGAGTGAATATTCTCTTTCTCGCCCTAATTTAAAAAAAATGAAATGATAAATTAAACTACCAAATTTTCTTGAAGTTCATTTTCTACTTCAGATTCTAATAAACTTGGTGCAATATTTCTGTTTACTGATTCTTCAATCAAATATTCGGTCTTAATCAAGTCTCTAATGGCGACTCGTATCGCTTCTGACCTATTGGGAAACTTTCCGTCAACCACAAGTATCTCCAATACTTTTAAATACGATTCTGGTAAATTAACAGATATTAATTTCATTATAATCACAAAAAACTTTGAGTTGTTGATGAATATACATATCACCTTAGTAATATATAAAGATTTAGTGGAAAATGACCCCAAGAAATCCGACAGAACTGAAATATTACTTTATACGTTTCTTTAAATCAATTATATTGGAGTTTTTTTAGATTCGGCTACGTTTTTAAGATTTATAAATTAGTATGAGATTTATATATCATAAAATTTTTATATATGCAATACGTGTAACATGTAACATATAATGTAAAATAAAAAGTGATTAATAATGGCAGACATTCAAGCACAATTGAAAGACCATTTAGAAAATGGTGAAGATTGGTCAAAAATGGAGACTCCTGTACCGGGTGTTTTTGTAGTAAAAGTTCCTGGAACAAAAACAAGACCAGCACTATTATTTATAGAAGTTAACCCATTAAAAAGCGATGGTGGCCCTATGAAAAGAAAAGGGTTATTTATCAGGGACAAAGAGATGTATCTTGCTTTTAAAGAAGCCTTAGAAGAAGATGCGATATTTACAATACTACAAAATCTTGAAGCCGTCAATCCAGAAGTTAAAGGTGGTACAGGGGCCAAGAAATTAAAAATGTAGTATTAAGAAATGTTTTTCATATTTACATAATCTTATTTTATTTTTTATTCAATTTTTACTTTTGAGAAAATATTTAATTTGTAATTTTATTATTTATTTAATATTATTTACTTAGTAATAGATTAATTTCATTTAATTCAAACATTAGGTATAATTATTTGGTGTAATTTATGAGTCATGAAGAAGATGGTGTTCATTGTATTGTGTGTGGAAAAGAGTCCTTCTCCCTCGCACATGATGAGTGGATGAAAAGAGCCTTTCCCTTTGTTGAAGATGGACAACTAAAGATGTGTAGTGGATGTGGCGCAAAATATCTCGTTTGTGCAAATTGTGGAGGGCTTTATTGTCGTATTCACCCTGCGCTTGAAAGTTGGGAGCTTCCAGACAAATGTCCTAAGTGTGGATGGGTAAATGAAACGGTTAGGGTATGGGATGGTACATCTGCTCGCCACTTTTAACATTTTTGAGGGTATATATTCATTTTATTTTAATTTTTTTAAAAACGATTGTTTTAATTAAAGGATGTATTAATTAACATCTCATTAGTTATTTTATTAATTTTAAGTCAAGAAAATTTAAATTATAAAATATCAATAATTGTTTTAATAGAAAAGTATATGACATTAGCAATGATTTAAAATGAGTTCAAATATTAAAGTGTCTGTTGCAAATCC
>JBHLLI010000022.1:0-41717 GCA_048885765.1 Candidatus Hermodarchaeota archaeon | reverse complement strand
GCCTTACCTCTTAAACTTTTGCGCATTGTCTGGATTTGCATATCAGTAATATGAGCAACTTCAATAACAATAACATTTTTATAATTTTTAAACAAATCAATTAAATGATTGATTTCATCTATTTTCCATTGTGGAATATGTTTATTTTTAATCATAAGTTCACACCTCTATTGTTTTTAAGAATTCTTCTGTTATTTTGACGGGTGTTCCCATTGTAGATTTTAAATACATCGACTTAAAATTATTGAATCTGTGGGGCATTTGATCGGCTATAAAATTCACGACAGTTTTCATATTTTCAAATAGGTGTTCGATATTCATAGATTTTTTGCCAATCTTAGCAAAAATAATGGGTTGTTTTTTCATTTGAATTCTAATGATTTTTTTATATCGTTCATATGCAGCTCTTAGATCGTCTGGACTAGAAATAATTCCATAACCTGTAGGGAAAGGTTTGGGCATTTTACCAACGGGTCCAAGGAATCTTGCCAAGTATCGAGCAACGTCTCTCATCATTTTATCTTCCACTACAAAAAAATCATATTTTTTAGCAAATTTTTTCTTACTTTTTTTTTCTTCATTATTTAAACTAACTAGGCCATCTGAATCAATAGTGTCAATCCCTAGCTTTTTTGCTTCAAGTAATATCTCATCTGAAGCAATCACACAGATATTAGGCTTATCATTTGTAATGATATCATTAGATAAGATAATTTCCTTATCAATTCGGTTTTTAGGATCGTTCAAATTGACATCTTTAATGTTGATAATGAGGTCAAGAGATTCATCAAATTTTCTTACTTTATCTTTAAAGCCATCCTTTTTTATAATTGAAAAATCTATAGCCGCATTTAATGATTTTCTTAATATTTTATCGTCTACTTTCAATTTTAATTATTCACCTCTTATTTTATCATCATATTCTCCATTATCAATACGGTTTTGGATAGTCCTAGGATCCTCTCCTTCTACAGTTAAGCCTACTGATAATGCAGTTCCCAACACTGATTTTATAGCCGCTTTATATGTCTTATCCAGAAATTTCTCTCTCTTACCATCAACAACATTCTGGATTTGCTCAAGTGTCAAATTTCCAATTTTTTTCTCTGCACTCGCAGATGTACCTTTTTCAGCTCCTACTTCTTTAAGTAGCAATGATGCGGTAGAAGGTGTTTCAATGAAAATTTCAAACTGTTTTGTTTCGGGGTCACACTCTATTCTTACCGGTACTGTTAATCCTTTAAAAACCATTGTTTGCTTGTTGATCTCGTCCACTACATCCTTTATGTATGCATCGGAAATTGAATTAATTTCCGTTTATGCCAGTAGGTCCAACTGCAGGACCTATAGGTGGCCCACCTGAGGCACTTCCACCTGTGACGAGAGCTTTTACAACAATTTTACCTTTTTCACTCACATATACTCACCGTTTATACTTAAAAATCTTTGTTAAAAAAAAATCTAAAAAAGTATGAACGCGAAATTATTGCAAAATTTATTTCCAATATCTTTAAATATATTGAAACCGCTTTAATTTGCGTCCTAAGTTTCTTAGAATAATTTTTTTAAACTTAGTGAGTTTTAGAATTAAGCAATATTAAAAAATTTTATCTTTCAAGAAAGGAACATTCAAGGAAGAAAGAACCAAAATTAACCCCTGCAACATAGTCTTCTTCCATATTCGAGATTATGTTTAAAATATTCATCAGACAAAATCTCTTTAACAATTTCATAGTCTAAGTTTACTTTTTTAGCTATCTCCTCAATATCATTTCCAGGGGTTGAGATTAATTGACAAATTTTTTTTATTACTTCTTCACTAACTTCTGTGGTCATTATAGTAAAATATAACTTTTAATTAATAAATTTAAGTAGTAAATTTAATTATTTCATCAACGATCTTATAATTTGGTAGAATTAAATCTGCGGCTCCAGTTTCAGCAGCAGCTTTAGGCATTCCATATAATATGCTTGTTTCTTCAGATTCAGCAATTGTTCTACCTCCTTCTTGCTTGATTGCCTTCAATCCAGAAGCGCCATCAGCCCCCATTCCTGTTAGTAAAATACCTAATGCTTTTTCCTTATATACTCGAGCTGTTGAATAAAACAATACATCTACAGAAGGTCTACAAAAATTTACTGGTTCTCCTTCATATGTTCTTATACAGGGTTTATCATCTTTAACAATAACTTGCATGTGCTTATCTCCAGGAGAAAGATAAATTGTACCTGCTTTTATTTCTTCATTATTCATACCTATTTTTACAGTAGCTTTACAAATATTTTTTAAAGAGGTTGCAAATTGTCGCATGAACAGATGGTTTAGATGTTGTACCACTAGAACTGGTGCAGGAAAGTTTTGAGGGATATCACTTAAAATCGTTCTTAAAGTTCTTGGACCACCCACACTTGCCCCTATTACTATTATTTTTGTAGGTACTTTTTTAATAGTAATCGGAGAAAGGTCTAAAAAATAATCTTCTGATCTTTGCTCTACCGAGTCGTCTAGTACCTTATTAGATATCACTTTTGGTTTAAATTTTACTTTTTGGCTCTGCTGAATGAAAAGATTTTTACTTATTAACCTTATTTTGTTATCAATTTTATTTATTTTTCCAATATCTGCTAAAATTACTTTTGAAATTAATTTATCTTTAATAGTCGGAATTACATCCTTCCATATTCCTTCAGGTTTAACGATATAATCGTAGAATTTTAGAACAAGGGGAATATCAAGAGAATCAGTTTTGTTTGGATCTATGTCAGTTAACACTATAGTCGTTATGTTAAACTGCTTTATAATAAAATTAAAAGGAGAGTGCCACTCTTTATTTTTATACTCGATATCGAGGATTAAAATGTCAGGATTCTTGTTTATTATGGCATTGCTAGCTTCTTGTTCATTTCGAGCAAGATCCACTACTATTATCCCTTTATCAGAAGAAAGCATTTCGGATAGTAGAGTTCTGCGGTAAGGTGATTCAGAAGCGATTAATACACTTTTTGGCATTATATTTTTATTTGTCTTCTACTGAAAATAATTAAATTTTTTGTTTATATATATTCTGATTATAAAAATAAATTAGGATAAAAAAAAACTGGAATATTATAGTTTAAAATTAATCTTCAAGAATAACTTTATGGGTAATTTTTCCAATTTTTTCTATTGAGGCTTCAATAAGATCTCCCGGTTGAATTGGTCCTACTCCACTCGGGGTTCCCGTTGCTACAATATCATCTTGATTAAATGTTACAAACTTAGAAAGAAAAGCTAGTACTTCTGGAATTTTAAAAATCATATGTTTTGTATTTGATTGTTGCCGAATTTCTCCATTAATCTTTAAATCTATATCTAAGTTATGGGGATCTACAATGTCAGCAGAGGGAACAACACGAGGACCAATAGGTCCAAAGGTGTCGAAATTCTTACTTCGATACCAAGGTAAATTAATATTTCGATCACTGATTTGCATTTTTCTAGCGGTAATATCAAGAAAGATTGTATATCCTTTGATATAATCATATGCTTGTTCCGCTTGAATATTTTTACAGTCTTTAGAAATAATAAAAGCTAATTCTACTTCATGATCAACTTGATTATACTCCTGATTATTATATAACATTTTTGGGAAAATTATAGGATTCCCTTCAGTGATTAATGTGTTTAATGTTTTTACAAAAAATAATGGTTCTTTAGGTATCTTTGATTTCATTTCTTTGGCATGTTCAATATAATTGCGTCCTAGGCATAGAATTTTTGTTGGATTTATCGTAGTATCTCCAAGCTTCATAATATTTAAAATATGATCAAACTTTAAAGAAATTTACCTTTCAAATTATTGTAAATTAAATGGATAAATAATTACTTCATAGAATAAAAAAATGAATGATATAAATTCTGATATGAAACAAGAGGAAGAAAAAAGCATATCTTCTCTTCAAATTAATCTTACAAAGAGAGTCGCTGCAACTGCCATTTTTATTGCAGTCGGTATTGTACTAGCATTTTTCAATCCTTTTGCTTTTGTTGAGATTTTAGGAGGTCCAAGGATTTTTCCTATGGCTCATTTTATTAATGGAATGACAGGGGTTTTAATAGGCATCTCATTTGCTTGTACAACATCTCTTGGTATTGCTCTTATTAGGTTTCCTTTAGGAATTGGGTCCATCCACGCTTTTCATGGAGGTATATCAGGTGCATTTATTGTAGGAATTACGGCTTATATTTTACGGAAAAAAAAACCAAATTATGTAGAATATGCGGCTTTAACGGATCCAATAGGTACCGTATTCATTGCAGCCACAATCGCTAATTTTATTTCACCAGTTACTCTATTCTATTGGTGGGGCTTATTTGCTGCTTCTAGTATACCTGGGTGTATCTTAGGTTTTCTGATGTTAAAAATATTGAAACGTCAAGGAATTTCTTGGAAGGAATTCTTTCAAAAATAAAATTTATGCTTATGATATTTCAAAATAATTTTAATTTTGAAGATTTTATTGGAAGCTACACCATTATATATGGTGAGACTGATACAAAAAAGACTTTTTATACTGCAAAATTTGTCCAATTTCTAATAGAAATAAAAAAGATTAATCCAAAACAAATAACTATATTAGATTTTGCCCCACCAAAAGAATTAATTAAAAATGTTAAAATAGGAGGTAAAATCAAGGATTTTTACGAGAAAAGCCTTATTTGCAACAATTTATGTTTTGAAGGAGAAATTATTCCACCTCGACTTAATGCCAAAAATACTGAGGAGCTTTATAAAAATGCATGTAAAAATTTTAAAAAAACATATAAAGTATTAAAAATCTTCAATTCAGAACCAACAGAGATATTAATTGTTAATGATATTTCTATCTACCTTCATATAGGGAACAAAAAGTTGCTTATTGATTCAATAAAACGCTCTAAAACCTTTTTTGGCAATTCATATTACGGTTCTTCTATAGTAAGCAATTATGCTACTCATTTTAATTTAAGAGAAAAGCGATTAGTTGAATATCTTATAAAAAAAATGGATTATTCCTATTCTACAGAAATATTGGAAACCTACAAGTCAAAATAATTTTAACTAATGCTCAATTAAATTATCTACAAAAAAAATAATATAATTAAAGATAATTATGAAAAAATTAATATTATTCGGGCCCCCAGGAGCCGGTAAAGGTACTTTCAGTTCGCAGATTAAAGGAGTCTTACCTGAAATCGTCCATATAAGTACTGGAGATATTTTTCGTGAAAATTTAAAGAATGAAACACCTTTAGGTGTAAAGGCTAAATCATATATGGATAAAGGAGAATTAGTACCTGATGATGTGACCATTGAAATGGTGCGTGACAGATTAAGTAAGGAAGATGTTAAGAAAAATGGTTTCATTCTTGATGGATTTCCTCGAACTTTACATCAAGCAGAAGCATTATCGGATATAACTGAGATAAATTTGCTCTTATTGTTAGAAGTTTCTAGAGATATAATATTTAAAAGAATTCTAGGTAGATATGGTTGTAAATCTTGTGGAGAAATTTATAATAAATATACTCTACCACCTAAGGTTGAAGGTATATGTGATAAATGTGGTGCTGAGATCAAATTTGAGCAAAGAAGCGATGACAATGAAGAGACTTTAAAAAGTAGATTAGATGCTTATGAGAAAAATGCCAAACCACTAATCAAATATTATAAAAAAAGAGGAAAGCTGAAAAAAATCGATGCTACTGATACATTAAGTTATACTGAAGATGAGATTAAAAAATTTATTGGTTTATAAATTTCGTTTTTATCTTTATTCTAAATCATGGAACTAAATTTATGTATTCCGATTCCAATTAGAGATCCAAGTATAGTAGCAGTTAAACCTGTAATTGATAAAGCTTTAAGTACAAAACCTAACCTAATTGAGTTGAGATTTGATTATGTTACAGATTATAAATCAATTTCTATGGAATTCCTAAAAAATCTAACGAAAATTATTTCTCCTCATGCTACCGTTATCTTTACTTTCAGGGATTCATCTGAAGGAGGACATATTCAAATACAACAAGAAGATCGTTTCAATATTTATAAAATGTTTATCACGGCTAAACCTCATTATATTGATATTGAGATGGCTTCAGATAATAAAATTTTGGATGAATTAATCACCTTAACTCGACAAAATGGAGTAAAGCTGATTTTTTCTTATCATGATTTTAACGGGACTGTATCATTTGAAGAAGCAAGAAATCAAATTCTAAATTTCGAATCTAAGTTAACTCAAGAATTAAATGTAGATCAACAAGTGTTTGAAAGCTTTATATATAAATTAATCTACACCGCAAATAATTTTGATGATAATCTAACTCCTTTAAAACTTTGTAAAGAAATCTCCAGTTCTAAAAAAAGTATTATATCTTTCTGTATGGGATCATTAGGTATTTTTTCTCGAATTGCTTGTATCATTGCTGGTTCCTATTTAACTTATGCATTTTTGGAAGAAAAGACAGCACAGGGTCAAATTCAAATTGAAAAAATAAAACAATTTTATGATCTAATCCTGGATTAGTTCTAAATCCTTCATTTGCAAAAATTTTTCATTATAAAGATTAAAAAAAGTGGATTTTCTCATTTAATATATGGTCGTTTTTTTTGCCTTTTTATTTCATATTTATCAACCTCCTGTTCAAATCCCGATTGTAATCAAACAAATTGTCAATGAATCGTACAAACCAATTATTGATGCATTAAGAGATAACCCAGAAGCGAAACTGACTCTCAACATAAACGGAACTTTAACTGAACAACTCCATGATTTTGGATATGATGATTTGATTGGCGCGATTACTAGTTTAGCATCTAAAGGGCAAATTGAATTTACTGGTTCTGGAAAATTTCATCCTTTACTTCCTTTAATCCCTGAACCAGAAGTTAAACGCCAAATAAACCTTAATAATGATACAAATCGACATTTTTTTGGTAAGCTTTATACTCCTCGCGGATTTTTCCCACCAGAAATGGCTGTATCTGAGGAAGTGTTTAAAACCGTGAAAAAGGCAGGTTTTGATTGGATTATTATGAGTGGAATTGCTAATACCTTACCAGAATTTCCTACAAACTATATATCAGTACACCCAAATGGGCTTAAATTGCTCTTTAGGGATGACTATATTTCGATTGACTGTGCTTTTGATAAAATTGATAATGTTGATGAATTTATTAAGCGTCTATATTATAAGCACACTTCTGAAGATTATTATGTCATACTAGCTATGGATGGCGAAACTTTTGGCCATCATGTAAAACATGCGATAAATAATTTTTTAATTCCATTGTTTCAGGCAGTCCCCCATAGAAATGATATAAAGATATGTACTATCTCAGAAATAGTAGATAAATTTCCTAAGGGATTTATTCAGGTTCCGCGAGATTCAAGTTGGTCAACAATGCCCTATGATATTGCTACTGATGTTCCATTTCCTTTATGGTTCGATCCTCAAAATGAAATACATATAGAACAACATAAATTTTTCATGTATGCTCTTACAATGATCCACCTTTCAGCTAAATATCGCGATGGCATGGATGATGAGAAAAAAAGAATATTTGATAATGCTCGAAATCTGTTAGATCGGGGAATACACAGCTGTCAGCAATGGTGGGCATCACAAAGGCCTTGGTACTCTCCTGATATGATTTTAAGAGGATTGAATGAAGTATTAATGGCAAGTGTGAATGCAAGGCGCAGCATACCCGAAAATGCACCCGATATTAGAGATGCAATGGAACTTATAATGGAAGATATGTTGAAAGCGCAAAATAAAATTGTTTTATCTTTAATGTAAATTATTGAAGAAAAAAGAAGAAAAAAATTGAAAATTAGTCTTTTTTGAAGAGATTACCACAATCTCCACACTTCATATTTTTAGCATAGACTGGTGTGCCCTGCTTCAGCGATAGGCTGAAATAGCTTTATCTATACTGTAGTAAAGCACGTTATTCCTGTCTGATTCTTCATGAAGCTTACGTGGATTCTCATTGCCACATTGAGGACATTTTACTCGTTTATATTCAGTCATAATACCTTAACTCTGTTATAATTGTTATGAATAATTAGTAGAGTTGACAAATTTAAATTTAGGTTTTTAAATTGGTTTATATAGCAACCTCTCAAACAGAAGATTTTTATTTCCCATTTTATAGTATATGATAGGTGAATGAAAATTGGCATCAAATACAGAGAAAAGAACATTTTTTGAATATCTTGATATTATTGTAGTCGTTTTAAATTCAATTGTTTTAGTATTTTCAATTTTTATCATCCAGAGCAATGCTGTTTTGATATTTATAAATCTAATTTTTACAGTTATACTTTGGGGTTTATTAATTTTTACATTTCTAAAAAAAAATCCTTATTACATAACACCTGTTTATGGAATGATTCTTTTTGGCGTGGTTTTTGCTTTTGGCTTATTAACTCTACCAGAGTTTTATAATTCTTTACTGTGGGTTGTATTTCTCTTAATAGGGATTTTAGATGTTATTTTCGTTGCATTTATGATAAAGGGCTCAGGAAGTTCAGCAAGTAGAGTAGCTACAGCGGGGGGACGTGTATGGACTCTGGTAGAACCAGGGAGTGATACCCCCTCCTATATAAGAGGAGGTAGAGTTAACCGTAAACAAAAAAAAGCAATTCAAAAACAATATCATATGTCTTGGATTGTATTGATTTCTGTTGTCTCACTACTTACAATTTTCTTAACATTTATACTTTAACTTGGTTGTAGAAAATAAGAATTATATTCACTATTTCATTAATTTTTTTTTCTGAAGTATCAATAACAAAGTCTGAGGAAGAATCATATAATGGTTGTCTTTTAATTAAGAGTTTCTTCATCTTTTCCAAGGAATCTTTTTTTTTTATTAAAGGTCGGGATTTTTTTCCATCTTTCATAATGCGCTTGTAAATCTCTTCAATGGAGGCAGTTAGTAATATAATATGACAATTTTTTCTTAAATTCTCAATGTTTTCTGGATTTATTACAACTCCACCTCCACAGGAAATAACCACTTTTCTCAATCTTGAAACTTCTTTACATACAGATATTTCGTATTCTCTGAATTTATCTTCTCCATCTTCAGCAAAAATTTCAGGAATCGATTTCCCAGCTTTTTGAATTATAAGCTCATCCATTTCTATAAATTTGTATTCAATTCCGAGATGTTTCACTAAAGATTTACCAATAGTTGTTTTTCCTGTTGCCATAAAACCAATAAGCGCAATTGAATCTTTAGACATCTTACATTAATTTAAAATTTATATAAATTATTACTGTGTAAAACCGTGCCTTGCAATCGTCCCTTTTTTTAATTGGAGGTAATTACCTGCAATATATGCTGGAAAGTTAAATTCATCTGGATTTAAAGTTTCATTGTGCACATATTTAGAGTCAGAATGTGTAGCAACTACATGACCAAAAAAACACACATGGGATCCAAGTTCTACCTTTTTTATTACTTTACATTCCATATTCCATGGAAATTCTTTTATCATCGGAACTTCCACTATTGAAGCTTTTTCTTTAGTCAAATTCAAATGTTTCCATTTATTAACATCTCTACCTGAACGTGTACCAATATAATCAGTTTCTTTTAATTGTTCAATAGTTGGATAATTTATTACAAACTCACCATGTTTTTCAATCAAATGATAAGAATGTCGATTAGGGCGTATAGAAATAGCAATAATAGGTGGATTATGGCAAACTTTTCCAACATATGCTAGGGTTATTAAATTCGCTTCTTCTTCTTTACCTACAGAAATAACTGCCACAGACATTGGAAAAGTAGAGATATTTGGACTAAGGGTTAATTTTTTCATCTTAAGCATATAAAATAATAATAAATTAAATAATATCACTTTTTCCTATAAAACTATTAAATAATAAAGGATTAGTAAATAATCAAATTCTATTGAATTTAATAAAAGGTGATTGAGAATTTTAATAAAACATCGAGGATTTGAACCTAAATTTGATCTTTCTGTATTTATAGCACCTACAGCTGCTGTTATAGGAAATGTTTCGATTGGAAAAGATTCAAGGATAATGTATGGCTCTGTGCTTGATTCAGAGGGCTCAGAGATTGAAATTGGCGAATGTTCGATAGTTTGTGAAAACGCTGTTCTTCGAGCTTCAACTTCAGGAAATCGGGAATACCCAGTGGTTATAGGTGATCATGTATTTATTTCACCACAATCAACCCTAATTGGTTGTAAAGTTGAATCTAATTCATATATAGCAACAGGGGCAACAATTTTGCAAGGTGCTATTATACAATCTGGAGCAGCTGTTGCTGTTGGAGCTTTTGTACATGCAAATACAATAGTCCCCGCTAATTCTTTTATTCCTCCAAATAATATTGCTATTGGTGATCCTATCAAAATTTATCGTCCAAAAGATCAAGAAGCGTTAGCTAAAGCTATTAAATCTATTGAATTTGCGAAAGTGGCATTTAATATTGATGCGGAATGGGAAAATCGCTTTGAAAGGTATAGACAAGCTACAGAAGTAAGATCAAAAGAATTTGAGAGTCATTTTGATGATGAAATAATTAAATAGATAAAAAATGGAAGAAAATAATCTTATTACTGCTCAAACCAAATTATTATGTATTATTGGGTATCCAATCGAACATTCCATGAGTCCGGTAATGCATAATGCTGTTATCAAGGAACTAAACCTTGATTATGTTTATTTAGCATTTAGTGTTTATCCCAATAATTTGAAATTTGCTGTAAAGGCATTCAAAACTCTTGATATTAAGGGAATTAATGTAACTATCCCTTTCAAGGAAAAGATCATTAAATATTTAGATAAAATTGATTCCGTAGCAATGAAAATAGGAGCAGTTAACACAATAAAAAATGAAGATGGATATCTAATAGGGAGAAATACAGACGCAGAAGGTAGCAAAAAAGCGATTTTGAATTCAGGTTATGCTATTTCCGGAAGAAATGTGTTAATATTAGGCGCTGGTGGGGCAGCGAGAGCTTTAAGTTATGGTCTTGCAAATGATATTAATAAAATTACGATAGTAAATAGAACTGAATGGCGAGCTGAAAAACTTGCAAAGGAATTGAACCGGAATTTTGGGATAGAAGTTAAATCAAATAAATTTTCAGCAAATGTTTTAAAAGAAGAAATAAAAAAAGCTGATTGCTTAATAAATGCAACCCCAATTGGAATGTATCCAAAGGTAGATCAATCACCAATTCCCGCAGAATTTTTACATGAAGACTTATTTGTTTTTGATGTAGTCTACAATCCCTTAGACACTAAGTTATTAAAAGATGCTTATAGTTGTGGATGTAAAACAATGGGAGGTTTAGATATGTTGGTCTATCAAGGTGCTTCTGCATTTGAATGGTGGGCAAATGAAAAACCAAATATTCATATAATGAGAAATAAAATAATCGAATTTATTAAACAAAAGTATAATTAGTTTTTAAAAAGAAAATAAGAAAAAAATTAATTTAAGCTCTTATTGAAGTTCCACAAAGTGCACAAAACTTAGCATTAGTATCCCTATCTAACTCAGATCCACAATTATAGCAGAAAATTGGTTTCTCTTCGACTTTTTGTGTTTCTATAATAACTTCTTGAGTTTGTGGAGGATTTGAAGAACTAATTAATTGATATGGATTACTTTTCGGTTGGATTTCTTCCTTCTGTTCATAACAAATTGAATCACAATGAATACAACGCGGTTTATGTTCCTTATCTAAGTAAACGGCTACATAGATTAACAATCCGATACCCCCTGTGAAAATTAATAAAATAATTGCTAAACCAACATTAAAATCGTTGTTTTTTGTTAATACATTTTGATTACATTTCGGACAATACATTCTAAAATCACTACAGTTATTTTTTTTTTAACTTAAAGAATAGGAGATAATAATTGAATTAAAAAAATTTGGAGTCCGATTTTTAAATTAGTGAATATTAAGGAAAAATGAAAAAGTGTTACATTACAACCTTACTACCACAATTCTCACAATAATTTGTACCGGCTTTTATTTTCTCTCCACAATATGCACAAAAATTAGGTCTAAATCCTAAAACTTCTTCAGTTGCATTTGAAGGTGCTGTAGGTGAAGTGTTTTGAATTTGAGGCTGTGCTTGGTAGGTATAAGGTGTTGGAGTTTGAGAAATTGGAATTTTATTACCACAATGGATACAATGCTGTTTTGGTTTACTATAGCGAATGGCAAGGTAAATTATCAAGCCTATTCCCCCTGTGAAAATTAATAAAACTATTGCAAGACACGCATCGATCTTCTCACGAACTAATAATACTTTAGTTTGACATCGGGGACAATATCCCGTTTCTTGGCTCATGTTAATTCTTTTAACGTTTTATCTTTCTTTTTATAATTTAAAATAATTATTATAGGTTTCTATTCCTGTATAATGGTTCCGCAGATTGGACAAATAGCTTCTTGGTTACTTATTTCTTCTTGGCAATAAGGACAACTTATTTTATTGTCTTTTTCAGATTGTTCCTGTTCAATTGTTTGAAGTATTCTAGTAATTTGTGTTTTTGGATCTGGAAAATCTTCTTTTGAATTGTAAAAATCTACTTTATTTTTACACGTAGGACATACTTTTTTTTTTAATAAAAAATATCGATAAATCAGAAATGGAATCAAAGCAAAACCTAATGAAGAAATGATTGTAAGTATCCAAACATTAAAATACATATCATTCATAGCCCTTCTTCTTGGCTTTAAAACTTCTCTCTCACAGACAGGACAGAAGGAAAATTTCTTTCTCACAAGTATCACAAGAATTCAAAAGTATAAAAAGGTAATTGACTGTCGTTAAATATAATATTATACACACAAAGGGAAAATCGTATTACGATAATAAGTGTGTAGGTAGAGCGCGAAAGTGAACAATACAATGAGTATTTTTATTTGTTTTGGGTTAGATTAAGGGTTTTCCAAGATTTATGGGGGTGTAGATGAAAATTCCAGTTTCGGTTGAATTTGATTATTTTCTTTCATGTTAAAAAAAGTGGACATTTTTATAGAAGGGGTTAGAATTATTTGTATTACGAAATAATTTGTTGGGGAAGGGATTATTTACAAGGGAGGGGAAGGTATATATGTTACATTTACTAAGAGATAGGCATGAGCGGGACTTATGTGCGTTTTGTAAAGAGAAAATCGATCGAAACAAATGTTATGTGTTGTTGGAGATCAAGATTGTCCCACCTGTATTATTATTTTTTCACGTAGCACATTTTTCCGATTTGGTTGAGACGCTTGAGGGGTATGTAAAGGAAAGGAAGACTGAAGTGTTTGAGGAATTTCTTAGATTGGATATGGGCAAGGTTAAGGAGGAGCGGAAATGGGCGGAGCGATTAGGGATTGAGGGAGAATTTAGAAAAGATCTGAACGAGGTGATGACGGTGAAGCTGTATGAGGAGATCCTTAGAATCCTAGAAAAAGAGATCACGTGTGGTCTATTTACGGAACGGCGGACATTTAGGGATTGCCTGTGGTGTACGAATCACGGGATATTTGCTCAATGCGATAAGACCTTGTTTTTTTCCATCACACCTCGGCTGGAGAAGTACAGAAAGGTACTAAGGGAGGTATAACATGGTCGGGGTGGGTAGACGTGGTAGAGGGAGAAAGAAGAAATATGGAGAGGGGAATGAAAGTCAGGTCACCTCATTTCGTGTAGACAAGAAGAAATACCGCAAAAATAAGGAGTTGTATCGATCGAGAATTGAAGAGACAATTAAAACCGTCGATAAAGAAATAGAGGTTAAAACCCAGTTGGAACGGAAGACCCCATCAAATTAAATTTTCTGTTAGATTTTCATAAGTAATTATAAAGAAACAATCTGGTGCTTTATTTTGTTAAGTTTTTAATAATATAAGGTAATTAAAAATAAAAAAAATAAGTCTTTATTGTTAATTATTTATTCTATCTATGTTGAAATTTCTTATAAAATTATAATTTTCGATTTGATTTGACGCAAAAACCAATATTTATTGTTCTGGAAGGAGGAGATGCAGCAGGAACGACAACACACAGCCGTCTGCTTAAAGGTTTTTTAGAAAGCCAAGGTTTTAAGGTTCATTTAACACAAGAGCCTTCCCAAAGCAAAATTGGTAAACTTTTAAGAGAATATTTGAAAAATAAAGATATACCTCCTAGTACAGATGCTTTATTATTTGCTGCTGATAGAGATATCCATTTTAAAAATGAAATAAAAAAAAAACTTGAAGAGGGTTTTATTGTTATTTCTGATCGTTACATTGAATCTTCAATTGTCTATCAATCTGCGCAATCTCCTGAAATTTCAGTTGAATGGGTTAAAGAGATAAATAAATTTGTAGGTTGGCCTGATATAACAATAATTTTGGATATCGATCCTAAAATTGCTTTGGCTCGAAAAGAGAATGAAGCTTTAGAAAAATTTGAAGATACATTATTTTTAGATAAAGTAAGAAACATCTATCTTCAGCGTGCTAAAGAAGAAAACTATTATGTGATAAGTTCAGATGATATTATTGAAATTGTTCAAGAGAAAATTCAAAAGTTAATCATTGAAAAATTACATACCTGAGCTAATTTATAGAATCAAATAGTAAAACATAAATTTTCAATAATATACGAGAAATTGAATAAATTTAATCAAAACTCAAAAATTTGTCTAATTAACTTTGAAAACCAAAAATTCCTCTCAAGATAATTTTATTACCCTTAAACGACTATTTGAATACATCAAAATTTTTAGTTTTCCTCGATTAGTTGGAACAGCTGGAGAAAAAGAAGCAGTTGCTTTAACTATTAAAGCTTTTAAAGATATTGGATTTAAGGACGATCAAATTCAAAATGAGAATTTTAAATTTTCAGATTTTTACTCCACTACCCTTATTAAACTAATTATGGTTATCAATTTAACATTTTCCTTGTTTATTTTGATGTTTGTCTATATAAACTTGTATATTACTATTTTTATAGGAGGAATAATGCTAGTTTTCGTTCTTTTGATTATAAAAGGTCTTAGACATCCTGAAATAACTGGTTTTTGGGGAGAGTATTACGGGAACACCATCTCAGCTACAAATATTTTTGTAAAAATACCAGCAAGGACTTTATCAGAAAAAGATGTTGGAGATATTATAATCTCAGCACATTTAGATTCTAAATCACAAACTTTTAAGACATACTGGAGAGTTTTTTTTTATAAAACATGGTTGTATAGTGGAGTTTTACTTGGTGGATTTCTTATAGCTCTATTTATTCAAAACTATACTATAATAGAAATAAACTTGTTGATATTAGGATTAGGGATATGGATTTCTACGATTTTAATCTCAATTTCAAATTTATTTTTATTATTTTTAAATACTCATAATTATTCTCCCGGATCTTTAGATAATGCTTCTGGAATGTCCATTGTATTTGAAATTAGTAAATTTTTTAAAGAAAATCCACTTAGTAATTTTAATCTCTGGATTTGTCAGTTTTCTGCCGAAGAAATGGGTACAATGGGTTCTAGAATTTTCGTAAACAATCATGAAAATGAATTTAAGAAGGGTAAAGTATTCCAAATTAATTTAGATATGGTATCATGCTTAAAAAAACCCAGAAATCAAGTAGAATATCTTAAATCATATGGGATTTTACCTAGAAAAAAAATTGCTCCCCTCCTCAGTAAATATTTAGAAAAGGCGGCAAATGAGGAGAACGTAAAGATCAAAGGATTTCATTTGTCAACGGGTGCACACACAGATTCTGTTCCATTTCATCAAAGAGGATATGATTCAGTTGACCTCGCCACAAGATCAGGAGCTAAATTCGCTCATACTAAGAATGATAAACCATACAAAGTTGATCCCCGTGTCTTATTAGACGCATTTTTAATTGTACGTAGAGTCGTTCTTTCTATTGATAATGATTATGATATACTATGTAAAAATCAGGAATTAAAATGTGAAGATAATTAATTAGTTCTTAAATTGAGTATTTACATTAGGTCTGCAATTTCTTTCTGAATTTTTTCAATATTTTTTTTCGATTTTACAAGTAACTGTGTTTTGCCATACTTACGAAACCATCTACTAAACCTCTCTTGAATAGACACTTCTCTTGTACCTGCCATATGTTTATCAGCTAAACATATGATTTTTTCTTCTAAAGTTAAAGGCAAATAATTTTCTTCAGGTAAACCTACTTTCTTCGCATCTTCTTTATCTAGGCCCCCTAAAATATGAGTTTCACAGATTCTTGTTAGTTTATTAGAAAATCCTCGTTGTTTAAGGATTTTACCTCCTATTAATGCGTGTTTAAAACCATGAGTTTGCGTTCGCCCAATATCATGAAGTAAGGCACCAATTTCAATTAAATTCATGTCAACATTAGCTTTTTTTATTTTTTGGGCAATTTCTAGAGCTTTTTCAGCAACTTTTTCTGAATGGCGTCTAACAGAAAGCGGAATTTTCAATTTCTTTAATAAATCCAGTGCAAACTCTCGGTCTGGTAAAATTTCTTCATCATTTGCCATTAGTTTTTATAATTAACCAAATAACTTTAAGTTTTAGATATTAGAAAATTCAAATTAGTAGCAATTCTAACTAAGAACTGTACAATCAAAAAAATCTAAATATTAGCAAAAGTAAAATAGTTTATAGTTTTTTACTAGAATTCCTCATAAGGACCACTTATTAAACCTCCAATAGATCCTCCTATTAAAACTCCTATAAATGCGCTAAATATGCCCCCTAATGTCGCAATTAACTGGTTTCCTGTGAATAGGGACATAAGATCTACTTGAGAAAAAATACTTAATATTATCCAAATTGCTATAACTATAACAACGACTAAAGAAGCTGCTATCACCCCTCTTCTCAAGCCCTTCGCAATTGTACCAGTGAAGAAACCAATAAAAATCCAAGCTAAAAGCTCGGGTGCAAAAAATCCAAGGGGAGTGGGAGTTCCGGTAATAAAAGAAATCATATCAAATTCAAAATTCGCTCCAACTAATAATGCTACAGATCTTAATACATCATCTCCAGCGTATAACTCAATTTGATTTAGAATAACCGTCATATTAAAGAAAAAGGCAGAAAAGAAACTTAATATAACTCCCAAAATAATACCAATAACTAATCGTTGAGAAGCCATTATTCATACCACTTTTGAATCAAAACTATAATTAAATATTATATTCTAAGAATTATAATAATAATTAAAATCATTTTGCAATATTAATACTTTAGTTCTTAAGGTTTTACAAAAATCTACTCAATAAAATATTAAAGTTATTATGTATTCAATAACATATTCTTGAATTCATTGAATTCTGAATACTATTAATTTAAAATGCGATAGAATAAAATATATAAGGCTACAAATTTGGCTCGAAAGAAAAAGAAAACAGAAGAAACAGAAGATAAAAAGAAAACTGATTCTACTAAGGATTTTAGCGAAGATCTTGATATTGATTTTGAAGAGGATCTTGATCTGGAAGAAGAACTTGATTTATTAGATACTGAAGACATTGAAGCCGGTCTTGAGCTAGCGGATAAATTAATTGATAAAGATGAAGAAAGAAAACAATTATACTTAAGTTGTGGTATTCACATTGGCACAAAGTTATTAACGGGAGACGCAAGACGTTTTATTTATAGACAGACTAATTATGGATTATATGTAATTGATTTAACACAAACAGATGAGCGACTTAAAATTGCTGCAAAATTCTTAAGTAAGTATGTTGAAGAAGGAAGTGATAGAGTTATTGTTACTTCAGTTCGACGCTATGGGAAAGAACCAGTCAAAAAATTTTGTGAAGTTTTAGGTTGTAGAGCAGTTACCACTAGATTTATACCAGGCTCTCTTACCAACCCTATAATTGATACTTATATCAAAGATGCAAGTGTAGTTGTAATTGTTGATCCTCACGCTGATAAAGTGATTTTACGGGAAGCTAAATTAGCTCGAATTCCTGTAGTAGCTTTATTTGACACCGATGATACTCTTGATGGGATAGATCTTGCAATACCGGCTAATAACCGAGGTAAAAAAGCATTAGGTTTAACATTTTGGTTGTTAGCAAGACAGATAATGTTGGACCTTGGCAAGATATCGAGCGAAGAAAAATTTCCTTATACTTTAGAAGAATTTACGTCAAAAATAGTTCCCGTATATCGCCAAGAACAATAATTAAGTGATAAATAATCAAATCTTTATTTCTCCTTGTATACTTAATAATAAAGGAAGTTCAGATATATTATTGAGAAAAACTAATACTTGATATTTATTAAAAGCTATTCGAGGTGTAACACCTGAAAGAACAGCAATAAAAGCAATATCCGCTTTATTTGCTGTTTCGGCATCAATTATACTGTCTCCTATATAGATAACTTCTGAAGAGGTTAAATCTAATTTTTGAACCGCTAATAACAAACCCATAGGATTTGGTTTAAGAGATGCAACATCTTCCCCACCTACAATAACTTCAAAATGATCTAAAAGTTTTTCTCTTCTCAAAATAGATTCTATTCTATATCGAAATTTTGTAGAAACAATACCTAATTTAAATCCATTACTATATAATTTTTCAATCACTTTAGGCGTCTCATTAAATAGCAAAGTAAAGTTTGCCATAATTTCATCAGCCTTTTTAATGAAAAAATGCTTAAATTTCTCAATGTAATCTATATGTTGTTCTCCTACCAATTTTATAAATGTTTGTTCAAGTGGAAGACCAATAGTCTTGTTAATCTCTTTTTCTGTGAATTCATCAAACCCTATCTTTTTTAAAGCATAATTAACACATCGTACAACTCCTTGAGTCGAATCAGCTAACGTAAAGTCAAAATCAAATAAAATTCCTCTAATTTCCTTGTTCCTCATTTTATTTTTCAAGATCCTTTCACTCCTAGTACTAAAAATCAGATGGATAGGCAATAAAACCAGTTTTAACACCCTTACTAAAACCTACTTTTTCGTAAAAAAGAAAAATTCCGGGCTCTTTTGAACCTGTCAATAACATAACTTTATAACAATTTTGTTTCCAAGCAATCTCTAATGCATATTCTAGAATTGAGGTACCAAATCCTCGTCTACGGTAATCTGTATGAGTTACAACATTTTCTATCAAACCATAGGGTCTCCCTCCTCTTGTTAAATTAGGAATAATCGAAAGACTACAAGAGGATATAATCTCATTATTATGCTCTAAAACAAAATAGTGTAAAAGGGGATTATTAGTGATTTCTTCCCATATAGAGAATAAAGTCGATTTTTTTGGTAAGGGTTCATCTTTACGATGTAAGTGTTTATAAAGATTTAGCAATTCTCTCAATTCATTTTTCCTAATATTACGTATTGACATGATTTCGATAAAAATTTCTATTTTTTATTAATTTCTATTATGATTAAATTAATTATTCCCTTCAGAAAGAATATTATTCTTTTGAATTATTTATAATAAGTTTTTAACTTTAATTCAATTTTCTTTACATAAGGTTAATATCCTAATTTTAAGGTAATTCTAATGAAAAAAATAATCTCGTTTTCTGGAAAGGGGGGTGTTGGAAAATCGACACTTTTGGTATTGATGCTAAAGTACATTCTGGAAAGATTTAATAAACTCAATGTTCTTGTAATCGATGCTGATCCAGACGCAAATATTGGTGATATTATTGGTAAAGAAATTCATTTTAATGAAACAGTTGGAGGAAAAATGGCTGAATTTAAAAATAAGATCCAAAAAAGATTAATCCCTCTGGATGTGTCAAAGGATCAAATCGTTGAATCTGAAGTTTTTGAAGCATTAATAGAATTGGATAACTTTGATATATTAGAAATGGGACGAGCAGAAGGAGAAGGATGCTACTGCAGTATCAATAATTACTTGAAACGAATCATTGATATTATCTCGAAGAATTATGATATTGTATTGATTGACGCCCCTGCCGGATTAGAATATTTCTCCCGAAAAACAGGACGCAAAGTCACAGATTTAGTAATAGTATCTGATCCGAGTAAAATGGGAATTCATACCATGAAA
This sequence comes from Candidatus Hermodarchaeota archaeon, assembly GCA_048885765.1. Classification (GTDB taxonomy): domain Archaea; phylum Asgardarchaeota; class Lokiarchaeia; order Sigyniarchaeales; family SOKP01; genus Loki-b32. Next base: position 21,630 of record JBHLLI010000022.1, on the reverse strand, counting down.
AGAATAATTGAATTGACCAAGGAAGTTGAGTTAGAATTTGAAAACATTTGGATTCTTGGTAATCGCTTCTCTGATAATTTAAAAGAAATTTTAGAAAATGAAGTGGACACGATCAATGAAACAAATGTGAAATTCTTAGGCATATTACCTAATGACGAAGAAATTAGTAAAATTAATCTCGTGGGAGAAAATCTCTTAGAATTATCAGATCAAAGCAAAACATATCAATCAGCACAGCAGTTATTCGCAAAAATTTTATGATCTTATAGATAATCATTAATTTTTTTGTTTCGAAAACGTTTTTCTACTCCTCCTCTCATCCCAGGTAGTTCAAAACACTTATCTGGAATCATTTTTTTAAAAAAATCTTTATTTTCTCGTTCGGATATAAATTGTGAATTGTATAACGTTTCAAATATTTCTTCACCAGAAAATTGGATATCTTTGAAATATGGGATAATAGGCCTACTTCTGCTAAATTTTTCAACAATATCTTTTAGTGATGATTGAAATTCTTGTATTTTCCCCGATTCATTGATAATGCTAGTTTTTTTATTATGTTCATTGTATAGACATATAATACATTGTGGCCATCTCTCATGAAAGTAATTTAAAACTCTATCCATGACTCTATGTTTAAGTAAAACTACACCATATAATATTCCACGATCATTTATTTCAGTTCGAGTAAATTGTTTAGCACGATACGCTTCCGTTCCAATTTCTCGCATCATTCGATTTATTTTTTTTGCAAACGAAGTACCTGAATTACGAAAAACTACTTCTGGTATTTTTTTTATTTGCGGAATAAGATTTGGATTAAAATTATTGTGACGTGGAAGATCTTTAATTAATTCTTCATGAGAATATCCCTTGGCTCTCCCTATGACTTCCATTGGATCTTTTTGGCAATCTTGATTCATTTTTTTCTTCCTAATTTGTTCAATTTATTTTTTAAAAATTCTGAAGTGTAGTTTGAGAATTTCCATTTAATGTGAGAAATGGATCAGCTCTCTTTAAGACAACTCCAACTGATTGAAGATCCTTTCTTTTGCGAAAAATAAATTTCTTTGCTCTTAAGTTCATTATCCTTTTTGCTGAAATTGGACCTATACCTGGTACTCTTAATAACTCTTGATAACTGGCATTATTGGGATCTATACGATTATGATCTTCAAAATATTTGCGAGCTAAGTGAATCTTTGGATCCCCATGAGGTAAATTTCCGTCTTCATTTATAATATCCTTAAGATCCTGCAATTTATAATGATAGATACGTAGTAACCAATCACTTTGATACAATCGATGTTCTCTTGCTAATGGCGCAGCTTGTTTACTACCTAAGGGTGTTCCTTTGATAGGTATAAATGATGAGAAATAGGCTCTTCTCAAATCAATCTGCTTATATCCCCAATCTATTCTTTTAAGAAGTTCATAATCGGTCTCATTTTCAGCCGCTCCTATTACAAATTGAGTTGTTTGACCGCTATTTAGTATTGGTGCACCATCCCAACGAAACTTCTTATATCCATTTTCTCGTCTATCTTTAATCATTTTCTCTTGGAATTTCAATTGATTATCCTGCTTTAAATCCCTCATAAGTTTTAGTGTTTCTTCATTATGTGTAGTACGAATCTGTTTTAACCACCTCTGACGAGTTATAATATCATTATTAAAATCTTTTTGATCTGCTATCTCTGCAAGATGAGTCTTAGAAGACGCTTCCATATTTATTGAAATTCGATCAGAAATAGTAACAGCTTCTCTAAGAAGAGATTGGCTTACTCCTGGCAAGCACTTAAAATGTACATAACCTTGGAAGTTATATTTGAACCGAAGAAGTCGAATTGCTTCTAGCATTTCTTCCGTTGTTGCATCAGCGCTACCACATACTCCTGAAGAAATAAATACACCTTCAGCTACATTCATCGAATAAAGTTTCATAAATGTACGTGCATATTCTTCTGGTTTAAAACTTAACTTTTTTTTACAATTATGAGAGAAACAATATTTACAATTATAAATACATTTATTTGTATAAAGAGTTTTAAATAAACTCATACATCGTCCATCAGGAGTATAACTATGACAAATACCTCCACTTTCAGTAGCACCAATCCAATTTTTTGAATCTCCAAAAAGTTTTGGGTATTTATCGGTACGACTAGATGCTGTGCTAGCACAGATATCATATTTTGAATTTTGTCCTAATATACGAATCTTTTCCAAAACAGAAGGCACTTTACCCATCAACTAAGTAATAATAAAATACCAAAATTCGGTATATAAGTTTAAATCTTGATATTTTGCTTATAAAAAGAGAGGGATAAAGAATTTTCAAAAAATCATCTTTATCAAAATTTAAAACTATTTTTATTTTATCAGATTATATTTAATACATTTTAACAAATATAGAAGAATTTAATATGCCTAAATATACTGGTGGAGAGATAATCTCCAAATACTTAATAAAGGAAGGGGCTAAATATGTAATTGGAATTCCTGGTCATGGAAATCTTCCTCTTGTAGATGCATTCTTCAAGGATAGGGATAAAATTAAATTAATTCAGCCAAAACAAGAGATGTCTGGGGTTCATCTTGCAGTTGGTTATTATAGAATTACTGGAAAACCACTTTGTGTATTTACATCAATCGGACCAGGGGCTATTAATACGGCAATCGGAGTTGCTGATGCTTATGTTGATTCTTTTCCTTGTCTTGTTATAACTGGAGATACACATGTTCATATGAGAGGGAAAGGAGTACTCCAAGAAATTGAACGGAAAAAAGACTCCAGCATGCCAAAAATTTTGGAACCAATTGTAAAACGAAGTTTTGAGGTTGATACCATAAGACAATTACCAACAATTATGCAGAGAGCTTTCAATATTATGTTAACAGGGAGACGTGGACCAGTTCATATTGATCTTCCAATGGATGTACAAGCTACCGCTGTTGAAACAGAGATTCCAGAACCTTTAGAAAGGAGATCAAGTGGGCGAATCAGAGGGGATCCTGAGTTAATAAAGAAAGCAACACAATTACTTAGAGAAGCAAAAAGACCAGTCTTATTTATTGGTGGAGGGGCAATTACATCAAATTCAAGTGAAGAAATCAAAACACTGGCAGAAAAAATAGGTGCTGCAGTGGTAGTCACTATGATGGGGAAAGATGCTGTTGACAATTCTCATCCACTTTACTGTTGGTCTGCGGGTTCTAAAGGTACAACAGTTGGATTAAAAATGACTTCAGAAGCTGATGTTATTCTCGCGATTGGTTGTAGATTTGCTGATGAAACTGCGAGCTCCTATAAAGAGGGAGTAAGTTTTTCGATTCCACCTACCAAGTTGATACATATAGATATAGACCCCCATGAAATTGGAAAGAATTATCCTGTTAGTGTAGGAATAGTTGGTGATGCTAAGGCTTGTTTAATTCAGATTTTAGAAGAATTGGGAGACTATTCAATTAATTATAGGGATACCAATTATTTCAAAGAGATTCAAGAAGAAAAGGAAAAATGGTTTCAATTCCTCGAAGAATTTCGAGATGATTCTAAAGTTCCTGTTATGATTTCTAATGTATTAAAAGAAATCAGAAAATTCTTTGAAAAAGAAGCCATAATTGTTACCTCTTCTGGGAATGTACAAGCCCAAATGCTCCAAGAGTTAGAATTTTACAAACCTAAAACATGTCTTACTGCAGGAGGTTTTTCAACTATGGGATATAGTGTTCCAGCTGCAATTGGGGCTAAGTTAGGTGTGATAGACACTGGTAATCCAAACCAACAAGTAGTTGCTCTCGTAGGGGATGGAGATTTCATGATGACAATATCTGAATTATCTATGGCTGTACAACTCGGAATGGAAAATATTTTCTTTATCGTATTAAATAACCATGGCTGGATTGCGATTAAAGATTTACAACAGACCGCTTTTGGTATAGATCGAGGTTATGGAACAGCGTTTGAAGATAAAGAAGGTAATAGTTATTCTCCTAATTTTGCTCAAGTTGGTGAAGCATTTGGGTGCTATGCTGAGCAAATCTCTAGAAGTGAAGAAATTAAACCAGCTCTTGAAAGAGCTACAAAAGCTAGAAAACCTGCTGTTATAGAAATTCTAGTTAACCGCGAATATCCTTATACTGGTTCACCAGCTGTCGGTTGGTGGGATGTACCAAGACCAGAATATTTAAAAGAGCAAAGAAAACAATATGAAGAAGATATTAAAGGAGAAAAATTATAACAATTTTTAAAACGAAGATTAAAATTAAATCTATTCCTTTCTATTATTATATACCGAAAATTTCCTAGCTAGTTTATGTTCTAGTTTATCTGGAAGATTAAATTTCTCAGAATACAACTTAAAAATGATATTATCAATTTTTTTTTGCTCTTGTCTAAAATCATAATTCAGATCTTTCATTTTATTTTCAATTATTTTCTCTACTAATTTTTCAACTTGATTTTTCGTTATTTCATCTGGTACTAAAAATGGTAATGCATGGATTCCTGTAATTTGTATACTATTGGTATTATTTATAATTCCCTTTGCCAAATAATTATATAAAGAACAATTTAGCAAACCTAGTGCATAGGGAATCGAAATTGACTGATCTTTAATAATAAATCCAATAGCTTTATTTGAATCCCAATAACATCCACTTGGCATATAGCGTGCTGCTAATCTTGAACTAACCCCACTAATAATTATTCCTTCCTTCTCAAAAGGTACATTTTTTGGAATATCATAATTTTTTCTTGACTCTTTTCTCCAATCTAAAGCCTCTATTATTGGTCTGTAATATTGATCTGCTCCACCTCTCTTCAAATAGGGTTTCCATTCATTTGATTCTAAATTTTTATTATTAATAATTTTGAATTTGCTATCCGGATTTAAAATTTTATCATTTCTATTTATAAAGATATCAGCTAGTTCTGAACCTTCAATAGCAGCTATAAACTTCTTATTATCATGTGTGTGCATACCTATATATCCCTGCAGATAATAATCTAACCTTGGTGCTTTTTCGAATAAATTCAGAACTTCTTCTTCAACATTATTAAAAAAAATGTTAAATGGCAAAGATTTGTACTTAATCTGTCTTATATTATTAACTATAGGAGGATTAGAATAATCTTCTTCATTACTAATCCGAGGAATAATTCTCATAAGATTATTTTCTCTTTGAGTTCTATTCTTTTGCCCAGAGCATTTTTGCAAAATAATAATTGCTGGGCTTGTACTTACGTTTTGATTAGAGAATAAATTTTTTGGTGCTAGAAGAATTTCTAGGATTTTACAGCTATTAAGGATAAATTTCCTTAACTTTTTATGGGTACTTAAGGTTAAAAAAGAATCACTTGTGATAAAACCTAATTTTCCTTCTTCTTTTAGTCTCCAAATACTATTTACAATAAACATAGCATAAGTTTCATGAGCGTTTACTTTTCCATATATCTTTCTCAACTTTACTTTATTTTTTCGAACATAAGCACTAGCTTTATTTAGATAAGGAGGGTTACCTACTATAAAATCAAATTTATTATAAGAATCAGGGTATAAAGCAATGAGGGTATCTTGAACTTTAGTAGAAACTCCCAAAATTTCAATTTCCTTTAAAAATTCTGAATTTATATCATAAGCAATTATTTGATTCTTATCAATACCTCTTTCTATTAGTTTTTTAATAAAAATACCGGGTCCTACACATGGATCTAAAATACTTTGTCCATCTTTAATTTCCCCTAACCTTGATATTATATATTCTACTGTTTGGGGGGGAGTGAGAACTACTCCTAAATCTCTATTTTTTGATTCGATTACAAATCAGCACTTTTTATTTTATTAATATTATTGTCAAAATCTTTTAATAGAATTGTATAAAATTCGCAAAGTTTTTTCAAAATTTGGATATTAATTTTATCTAAAGTATCATCAATGGAATGTATATAAGAGTTTGTACTTATATCACCACTACCTAATCCTTGGAAGTGCTTATTATAAAGAAATAAGCCATCGCTATAAACACCGATATAAAACCTTTTAGTCTTCTCTATACTTATTATATTTTTATTTTCTAATATAAAATTGGTTGTATTGCTATATTTATTATTAAGAAGACCATGATCCCATAAATATATTCTATGTGCGAATGAATCAAAATTAGATGTAAACGTTTTGTCTCTGTCAAAATTTTTAATATATTTATAGAAATTTCTTACTCCCATTGTACCAGATTCTTCAGCACCAGTAAAAACAAACCACAGATCAAAATTCTTAGGCATGTGTTTGTGATCTGAAAAATATGATATAAGCTCTAATAGACAAGTTACTCCCGAAGCATTATCTATAGCACCTCTAGAAATATTATTCGTCCTATTCATCCAAAGGAGAATTGCAGCTGTCATATTTAATCCTATAATTAGAAATCCTAAAATTCTTAATATCAGATAAGCATTGGGTAATAAAAAGAAATATATCACAATAATTAAAAGGCTTAAAGGGAATGTATATGCCCACGCATAATATATTCGGATACGATTTTTTATTGAGAATGTTTGCCCTTTTGAATCCAAATGAGAGAAGAGTAAAATATTATAATCTGAACTTTCGGTCGCATTTTTTGAGGAAAGCTTTAAAAATAAATTTTGAGAATGATATTTGGACCCTAGTTTTATTTTCTCTGGATTTCTTGTTATCGTGATAAATGTTAAAATACAAATAAAGACTATAATTAAGTTAACTAAATTAAAGATGCTATTTACATTCAAAAATAATATAAAGAGAAGCCAGCTTATTAAAGCTAAAGTTAATTTTGGATATATTCTTGAAAAAAAAATACTAAATGAAAATTCTTGCGTGTTTGGAAAAACTCCGATAGATTCTATTTTTTTCTTTACTATATTATATACTTTCTTCTCCCCTTCTGTTCCAGATAACCTTGGAAAAGAAAGGTCCTTTAAATTCTCTATTATCCGGTTTTCATCAATCATGATTTAAATTTTTATTCTAAATATGCTCCATATTTCGCAGAGCTTACGAGTTTTTTATAGATGCTTAAAAAACCTGTTTTAACCTTATCTTCAGGTCTTTTCCATTCCATAAGTCTTTTTTCAATTTCAGTTGTGGAGATTAATACATTTAATTTTCGATTATCAATATCAATTTCTATCTCATCTCCTTCTTTTACAATTGCTATTGGACCTCCTTCAATTGCCTCAGGACAAACATGTCCTATACAAGGACCTCTTGTAGCTCCAGAGTATCTACCATCCGTTATCATTGCTACTGAATCTCCTAATTCCATACCAATTAATATTGCAGCGGGAATTGATAATTCTCTCATTCCAGGAGATCCTTTAGGACCTTCATAACGTATAATTAAAACATCTCCTGATTTTATTTTTTTTGATATTAAAGCATTTTTAACTTCCTCTTCAGATTCAAAAACTTTAGCAGGACCTTTATGATATCTCATTTTTGGGTTAACAGCACTTTGTTTAATAATTGCACCTTCTGGTGCCAAGTTTCCTTTTAAAACTGCAATACCTCCCTGACTCGAGATTGGATCTTCTATATTTCTTATAATTTGGTAATCATTATAATCTACATCTCTGAGATATTCTTTAATAGTTAATCCCAACACTGTTTTTGTAGATAAATTTAATAAACTTGAAAGTTTTTTCATTAAAACTTTAATACCACCGGCTTCATGGAACTCTGTGAGGTTATATTCTGAACTTGGTTTAAATTTTGCGAGTAAAGGAACAGATTTACTAATTCGATCAAAATCAAAATGATTTAAGTTACCACCTATCTCATGAGATAAAGCACATAGATGCAGTATCATATTTGTTGAGCCCCCAAATGACAATGCGACTATTATAGCATTTTCTATTGAATTATGAGTGATTAAATCTAGAGCCCTTATATCATCTTCTATTAAGCTAACAATCCTTTTTCCAGTCTCTAGACTTAATTTTTCTCTCTCTATACTTACAGCACTCATTAAAGCATTATCTTGTAAAGAAAGGCCCATTGCCTCAACTATGCAAGCCATAGTATTTGCTGTACCCATCATATTACATGCTCCAGGAGAACAACATGTTTCTGATTCAATAAGGAGTAACTCTTCTTTGGTTATTAAACCTGAATTAAACTTTCCTATTGCTTCCTTTATATCCGAAGTAACAAAAGTTCTTCCTTTAAGTGGTCCATCCTGAAAAGTTTTAGGAAGCATAATCCCTCCTGTTAAAAAAATAGTTGGGATATTACATCTAGCAGCAGCCAATAACATTCCAGGAATAATTTTATCGCATGAACATAGCATTACCATTCCATCAAATCCATACGCTTTAATAATGGATTCAACAGAAGCAGCAACAATTTCCCTTGAAGGCAAAATGTAGTTAGAAAAGCTACCAGAATTTGCAATTCCATCACATCCAGCTATTGTATTAAATTCCATCGGAGTGCCACCTGCATTTTTTACCCCCTTTTTTACAAAACTAGCGAGCTTATTTAAATGTATATGTCCAGGATTAATTTCATTCCATGAATTAACTATCGCAATTTTGGGTTTCTGAAGATCTTTGTAGGAATAACCACAACCATAGAATAAAGCTCTTTCATATGATTTTTTGAGTTCTAATTCAATTCTATTCGATGACATTAAAATCTATAAAAATATTTAGTTAATGAAATTTCCTATAAATAAATCAAATTCCTAAGAATTAATTAAATCTTTATATATCTTCTAATAGAATTTTTATTAAATTTAGGTAAATATTTAACGTAAAAAATTGGTATGCCGTATATAGAACTTGATAATGGTTATAAGATTCACTATATTGACAAAGGAAAGGGAAAAATTCTTGTCTACATTCATGGATTTTTAGGAAGCTCATGGATCTATGAAGAACTCATAGAATATTTTTCAAAGAAATACCGTGTTATAGCTATTGATCATCTGGGTCATGGGAGGAGTGATAAACCTGAATCAGAAAATTATGAATTGATTGATTTAACAAACTATTTAGAGCAGACACTTCTAAAAATATTAGGAAATGAACATATAATATTACATGGACACAGTATGGGTGGAATGATTTCTTTAATTTACGCAACCACACCTAGTTTAGCAAAAAGATTAAATGGACTAATATTAATGGCTACAGCACCAAAATTAAAGAATCCTGGATTAATTCAATATATTGAAGATCTAAGATCTGGAAAGATGAAAATAAAAGATTCTGAAGTAATAGAAACAATATTTATTAATCTATGCTTCAATCGTAAATACCAAAGAAAAAATCCATTGTTGATCAAAGAATTTGTCGATAAAACGCTTGAAAATGAAGAATATGTTGGTTTAAGGACAATGAACTCTATTGTGAATAATTATAATGTTGAATCTAAACTAAACAATATTAATACTCCTACTCTTATACTCACAGGTGATAAAGATATCTTTATTCTCCCTGAAGAATCAAAAAACATGGATAAAATAATTCCTAATTCAAAATTAGTTGTTTTCGCACCAAAAATTGGGCATATGGTAAATTATGAAGCTAAAGATGACTATATTAATGTGATGGAAGAGTTCATTGAAAGTTTATAATTAAATCTCTAATTTTTTGCCATTGGATTTTTATCCATACAAGGCACATCAAATTGACAGAAAGCACATCCAACGGGATAACTCTCGGGTCTTAATATCCAATTAATGCGACGTTTAAGCGGCTTTAAAATCGGACCAATACGATTGAACATTATTTCTGCTATCTTTCGGTTATATATATGACATTTAAGCTTATTATGACCATTTTCATCAATTGCATTAGCAGGACATCTTGCTGCACATCTCCTACAGGTACCTTTTGAATAATATAAACAATTAGTATAAGGATTTTCATCTTTTCTTGGAGTGATATCTAAGGGGGCATTAGTTACTACTGAAGCCAATCTAATATTACAACCAATTTCAGTTATTAAACCCTCATGTAAACTAAAGGTCCCTAAACCAGTAGCAAATGCAATATGACGTTCCGACCAAGTAGAATAAACTAAATCCCTTTTTGGTCTTAAAATACTAAATGATTCGCTTAGCATTGCCGCTACTGAGTTATGCCCTTTTATTTTGAAAAATTCAATAATCTTCCTACAAATTTCCTTTTTAAAGTCATTTGCATAATTACGGCCTACACAGTATATTTCTGCAGGAAGAGCTATCTGAGAATTTTTGATCATGTTTTTACTTTCTTCGCGAATTTTCTTACTAAAAGGAAATACAATTGAAATTATTCTTAGATTTGAAGGCGATATACTCTCAAATCCCTCTGATAACCATAATTCTAATGGAGTTAAGTGTTCTGGTGCTATAAGCTCTTTATATTTTTGAAATATCAGATCATCTCCCCGAGAAACACCAATTAAAGGAGAAGAAAATATTCTAGTTCCACCATATTGACTAGGAAGTCGGTTCAATGTGCTCTCTTCGAAAAGATTCCTTAAGAATTGAACTAATTCTGCATTCATATAAATCACTTAAAGTTATGTTTCTGCTTCAATTGAAAGAAAAGCGATACAAATCTTTAATGCATTTTCGAGAGTTCCAGGTTTAATTTTATCGGGAGTATCAGTACTTTGATGGTAATAACTTGACCTATGTTTCCAATCAGCTGAGTTTAGAAACCCCGCCCTTATACTTGCTCTTGAAAATGATGCAGCATCAGAACCACCACTTAACCTTCCAACAGTTTTTTCTACTCTTCCAGCACCAAATCTTTTTGCTTTAACCCCAACTGAGTCAGCAGCTTGTTGTAATTTACGAATTACTTCTTCTGAATGATGTGTCCGAGTTGTAGGTTCATATTCTATTATATGAAAACCATCTGGAGTCTCTAATCCATCTAAATTTACTACAACAGTATCATATTTTTTCAATTCTTGCAAATGAGTAGAACAATAACGACGAGATCCACGTAATCCACTTTCTTCACAACCAAAACTTATCAACCTAATTTCAGTATTAGGAGGAATTATTTCCTTATGGTCTTTTATATATCTACTTAAACCTATTATTACAGAACAGCTACTTAAGTTATCAACTGCTCCCGGTACAACATTTCCCTTATTACCCATTGGTACAAAAAAAAATAAACCTATAAAACAAGGAGTACCAATAATCAATAACCAAATTGTAGCCCAAAAGAAAATTCCCTTAAGGATTGAGAATCCAATCAGTATTAAGATTAAATTAATAAATGAAATAATTAACCATGTTAATATTGTTAATATCCCTAAAATTGCAAGAGGAATAAAACCCCAACCAATAAGTTTAAGTAAATTAAATTGAAGCGCAGAATCTATATGGCTTGAAAAGATTATTATTCTTTTTACTTCTGCTTTAGCTTTAAATTTCCCAATTACATTCTGAGACGTCTTTTTACGGAATAAAGGGTCAATAAACTCGTTATAATTAAAAAATTCCTCCCACATTATTAAAAAGGAAACTGCTGTTAATATAAAAGAGATTAAACTAAATGTTATTAATAATGAATTAGGCACCCACTGCATGATTAAATAACATATCATTGAAACAACAGTTATAATTAAAATTATTTTAATCCATCCAAGAAATGCTTTTGGATGACATGTAAAAGGCTCTACTACTACTTCATCACATGTCTGCTCAAGTTCTAATTCTAATGTTTTTGATCCCTCAGCTTCTTGTGGACTACATGACATACGGGGTCCAGTTTCCCTTACTATTCTCTCTACTAAGTTATACATATAATCTGCATGTTCTGTTGAAATTTCTAAATCCATTAAAGTCGTTCTCTATTTGATATTTAATATTTAATTGAGATTGGTTCCATAAAAATATAAATTTATCCCTAGGACAAAAATATTAACTATTTATGCATCCCTAACGAATATTTTACTAACCATAAAAAAATTAGGAAGATAATACACAATGAGTTTAGAAATTTACCAAATTATCATTTTATTATTAATTGGAGCTCTTGTGGGAATTAGTATTAGTTTTGTTGGTCAAACAGGCCAAGGTGTTGTACTCCCAATAGTACTATTATTAACTGGTGACGCCTTTCTGGCAATTGCTATAAATTTATTAAATGATTTAGTCACTTCTGTTTTTGTTAGTATCGGATACATAAGAAAGGGAGAGTTAGAAATTAGGAAAGATACTTTTATAATTATTATTGTTGCAATATTAATATCACTTATAGGAGTTTTTATATTGCTGATTACACCAATAGGAAATATATATGGATGGTTTATACCATTATTCATTGCGATTTTAGGTTTTATTTTTCTTTATCGCGGATTTCCTACAACAGAAAACTTAAAGAAAACTGCTAATAAACTAAGCCTAAGATTTCAAAATAAAATCAAAGAAAAAGAAGCTGAATCTAATTTATTATCTTCAAATGAAAAAGAAAATATTCAAGGTTTTATCCCTTTTGGTTCACGTCTTTTCTATATATTAGCTATTATTTTTGGAATTTTTATAGGGATTAACTCTGGATTGTTTGGAGCAAATTCTGGTTTTATTATTGTGCTTGCTTTGGTTCTTATCTATGGATATCCAATAAAAAAAGGCGTTGGAACTGCTCTTATTTTAAGTATTATAATTTGTTTAAGCACATTCGTTATTTATCAGTTTTTAGGGATCTTGATTAAAGGACAATTTTTTTTTAATTTGGAAATATCTTTTTATTTAGCAATAGGATCAATCATTACAGGTATAACAGCGGCATTATATGTACAGAAATTATCTGCAAAAACTATGGGAAGAGCAGTTGGAATCGTTATATTTACTTTAGGAATAATATCTTTGATATTTTATTTTATCTCGTGAATCTGTTCTTTGTATTAGACTTTAATATTTGGTAATATTATAAGGATTTAATATGGATAAGTTTAAAGTAGGAATAATAGGGACAGGAGTTATCTTTGACCTTAATGTATTAGGATATTTAGATCGAGATGATGTAGAAATCATATGTTTATGCAATAGGACTTTAGATAAAGCTAAACAAAAATGTGAAAAATTTGGCTTAAAAAAGAATATTCCATTATATTCTGATTATAAGGACATGATAGATAAGGAGGATTTGGATATAGTCGAAATCCTTTTACCCCACCATCTCCATGCTGATGCTACTATTTATGCAGCTCAAAAAGGAATAAAAGGGATTTCAGTTCAAAAACCTATGGCATTAACTTTGGAAGAAGCAGATAAAATGATCAGTGCTTGTAATAAATCTGGATCAATTCTTTCGATTTATGAGAATTTCATATTTGCTCCTCATATCATGAAAGCAAAACAATTATTAGACAGTGATTATATTGGGGATCCTTCATCAATTCGGATAAAAACTGCGATAGGTGCAAAAGGTGGTTGGAGAATCCCAGAGAGTGCTAAATCATGGAGAAAAGATCCAAAAAAAATTGGTGGGGCACCAGGAGGATCTCCTATTCTATTTGATAATGGATGGCACGCTTTTTCTTTAGCACAATGGTTCTTTACTGAGGAGATAGAAAAGCTTTTTGCATGGACTGGGAATTACCAAGGTTTAGATGCCCCTGCTTATGTAATGTTTAAATATAAGCAAAGTAAAGAGCATATTGTCCCTCAATATGGAAATTTGGAATTTTCATTAATGCCAGAAATGGATTTTTCGGACTCAAAATATTATCCCGTTGATGAATTCATTGAAATCATTGCTAGTCGCGGAATAATGAAGATAAATCAAGGTACTTCAATAGGAAATAAGATTTCAAATTCCGAAGTTTTTCCTCCTATCGTGATTATAAGAGATGGCAAAGTAGAAACATACACGAATTTTGAAAAGGATTGGAAATATAGTTTTATAAATGCTACAAATTATTTCATAGATATAATAAAAAATGATAAAGAACCAATACTTACAGGTGAAAAGGCAAGGTCTATTTTAAAATTTAATCTCTCTGCTATTGAATCTGTTGAAAAAGGAGAAGAGATCTTCCTTGATTAATTTATCTTTTCTATTAAAAGATCTTTTTCATATTTGAATTTTTTATGTTTCAATCCTGCTTTTACACCTTTTTTGAAGTCAATTCTCAAATTTCGCAGATAATTTCTATATAAAGCCCCATTTACATCCATTGGTTTTTCCACGATACAAGATTGATCATCAGTAAAAATTTCTTCCCAAAATACAGTTCTTTTTTGTTCGTAAGAAATATATGGCATTTTTGCAAATATACATAAATCTCTGCCTTGTTCACCAGTATATATTGGTTCTCCTCCCCTTTTTATAACATTTATAAAATGTTCAGTTGAATTTATAAAAGAATATCTCCAATCTCTTGGCAAATTACTTCCATAGGTTTGCTCTTTTCCTCCTGTATAAACTACAATTGGGGGAAATTGAGGACTTTTAGAAAGAAAATTACCACCACAAGTACATTGATTTATCCACATTATACCTTTTTTTCCAGAAATCTCAATAAATTCATCACAAAAATAATAATTACTTGGATAATATAGATTCTGAGCTAGTGTAAATTGCATTGAACCATACTTAGGTATATCATCTTGATTTGAATTGGGGTATTTCCAAAAGATAATGCTAGGGGAATCTTGTACAGAAGAAAAGTAATCAATCCAACTATATACACTTTCAACCTTATCTTCACCCATTAACCATAACGCCATAGAAAATTTGTGTATTCCATCATCATAAATCCATGGACCGCCTCCACATAGCTCCGTTTTACGACGCCATAATAGAGATGTCATGTCTGTTGGCATACTAGGACCTCCGGCTCCAACAGTATTAATTCTAAAATTTAGAGTTTCTCCAATTATACCATTTTCTAATAATTCTTTTGCTTTCAAATATACTGGGTAAAATCTAAAGTTTTCATATAACTTTAATTTAACATTATGCTCTTTACAAACTTGGATAATTCGATTGCAATCTTTAATTGTGTGTGCTAATGGTTTTTGTACTGAAATACCGGGAATTCCCGTCTTAGCACAATATTCTACCATTGGCGCATGAAGATGGTGAGGAGTAAGTATTTCTACAATGTCCAAATCTTCTCGATCAATCATTTTTCGATAATCTTTGTAGATTTTTAATGTTCTAAGGCCCCAACGCTCAATTTTATCTGCTGCATTTTTAATATTTGTATCTACTACAGCAACTAGTTCAGTATCTTGAGAATGGATATATCCTAAAACATTTAAATTAGCAATATCTCCACATCCTATTATTCCAACTCTTAACATTTTATTAGAATTTTCATCTGATATTTAATAGAATATTAAATTAGCTCAAAATTATAAACCTTTATAATTTGTAGTAAGAATAAACTTTTTATCAATTATTTTACTAAAAAAAGTGAAATAATAGATAAAGAGGTAATATTTCAAAAAAAATGCCTTTTTCATTATTAATAAAACCTGTTTCTGCTGATTGTAACCTAAGATGCAATTATTGTTTTTACATTGATCATCTAAAAGAAGTCGAAAAAAAGCCTCGAATGTCAGATAGAGTCCTAGAAACCATGATATCGAGTTATTTGAAAACAAATCAAAATAATCATTTTAGTTTTGGTTGGCAAGGTGGAGAACCAACATTACTAGGATTAGATTTCTGGGAAAAAGTAATACATCTACAGAAAAAATATGCGCCAAAAGGAGCGGTTATTAGTAATGGCCTTCAAACTAATGGAACTCTTATAACAGAAAATATAGCTAAATTCTTCGGTGAATATAAGTTTCTTTTGGGGGTAAGTCTTGATGGTCCCGCTGATCTTCATGATTACTACAGGAAAACAATTGGTCAAACACCATCTCATAATTTAGTAATGCGTGGCATAGAAATATTAAGAAGATATAATGTTGAGTTCAATATTTTAATTTTGGTTAGTAATGTAAATGTAAAGAAAGCAAGTGAAGTTTACAGTTATTTAAAGAATAGAGGATTTAACTATCATCAATATATTCCATGTGTAGAATATGATGAGTTTGGAAATCCACAAGCTTTTTCTATAAATGGGGAAGAATGGGGTACTTTTCTTTGTGAAATATTTGATCTATGGAAAAAAGAAGATATAAATCGAATTTCTATTCGACTTTTTGATTCAATCTTAGAATATTTAGTGTATGGAAAATATAATGTATGTCATATGGGATCTGATTGTTGCCAATATTTTGTTGTTGAATATAATGGAAATATCTATCCTTGTGATTTTTATGTACGAGATGATCTATTATTAGGAAATCTACTTCAAGATAAATGGGAAGAAATCCTAAATTCACCAACTTATCTTCAATTTGGTAAGAATAAATCAAGTTGGAATCAAACGTGTAAAAAATGCTCATATTTAAATTTATGTCATGGAGATTGCCAGAAATTTCGACTTGGAAA
The DNA here is from genome assembly GCA_048885765.1 of Candidatus Hermodarchaeota archaeon. Lineage (GTDB taxonomy): Archaea > Asgardarchaeota > Lokiarchaeia > Sigyniarchaeales > SOKP01 > Loki-b32. Next base: position 5,180 of record JBHLLI010000022.1, on the reverse strand, counting down.
TCAACAGAATTCTCGCATTTTAAGTGTATTATGTGAAGGATGGAAAAAGTTTTATACCTATGCCCTACACCAGCTGAAATTAATTGCTCAAAATATAAAAAAAGGAAATAAAGTAATTTCCTCAACACAAATAAAGACACAAAAGATTGGACGTAATATATTATGTCCTTGTGGGAGTGGAAAGAAGTATAAAAATTGTTGCTTGAGATAATTCATAGATTATTTTCTACACGTAAACTAATAATTGATTTAAGTGTAAATCCACTATTATAAGAATTTTCATATTCTTAATTGTAATAAAATCGTACGCGTTAATAAAGTCTTTAAGGTACGAATACTTTTTTGGTTTATTAATTAAAAGATTTGATACTAAAATGAGTAATGTTTTCACGGATCTTGGGATTGTCGGTATTACATTCTTCTACGTACTTCTAACAATTTTTATCCCACTTATATTATATAAAAAAGGAAAAATCTCTAAATTTTCTGCCAGAAAAGCAGTTCATATGTTTGCTGGATTAGCAATACTGAGTTCCCCGTTCTATTTTTGGCCATTTTGGCCTACTATTATCGCTGGTACTTTAACATTGTTTGTATATTTTAGCTCAAAAGAATCAAAAGTTAAGCAATTAAAAGAATTATATGATGCGATCTCTGAAGAACAAGAAGATGGTTTGAAGAGAGCTTTCCTTCAAGGACCATTTTTTTATTGTCTTTCAATAACTTCATTAGTGTTGATTTTTGGAATATTTGCTCCGGAACAATTCTATTTTCCTATAGCAGGAGTATTAATTATGATAGTTGCTGATACTTTAGCTTCAGTTATAGGAAAACGCTGGGGAAAAATTGGTCTAAGTTTGACATGGACAAATTCAAAAAGAACACTTGAAGGCTCTTTAACATTCTTCTTTACAGCATATTTATTGTGTTTTCTCTCCTTTTTGCTATTTGGTTTGTTAATCCCCACTTTTCAGGAACCATTATCATTTCCAACTATTTTAATTTATTCCTTGATTACTAGCACTATTGCGACAATTATAGAACTAATTTCTCCAAGCACTTACGATGATTTAACTGTTCCATTGGGTAGTACATTAATTATCTATCTTTTAACTTTACTCTAAAACTACAAATTTTGATTTTAATTTCATAAAATTATTAAAATTATAATATCCCTTATCATGGAAAACATACAAAAAACCTTTGATGTGATAGTGGTTGGTGCTGGTACTGGTGGCACTACTGCTGCTAGATTTGCTGCTAAAAAAGGTTTGAATGTATGTTTAATTGATGGAAAGCAAAGAGAGAAAATCGGGGATAAAATATGTGGCGATGCTGTAGGAAATGAAATTTTTGATATTTTAAATATAAATCATCCAAAAAATGAAGAATTATCATGTCACATAAAAGGAGCGAAATTATATTCCCCAAATCTAAAAAAATGTATAACATTAGTCGATCCGAAACAAGCAGGATACATTGTAAATAGATTAGAATTTGGACAACGATTATTGAATGAAGCTCTTGACTCTGGAGTAACTCAATTCTTAGATAAAACTATGGCATTAGAGTTATTGTACAAAAATGGGTGTGTGAATGGAATTAGAGCTAAAATATCAAATGGAGAGAAATTAGATCTATTAGCAAGAGTAATAATTGATGCTAGTGGTTTTTATTCTCCTTTGAGAAAGAAAGTTAATAGTAAGATTATAGAAAAAAATATATTAAAAGAAGACAGTATCCTATGTTATCGTGAAATTGTAAAATTTACATTAAAAGATCAAGAAGTCCAAGATCCTGAATACATCACTATAATTCTTAACCAAGAGAAAGCGCCAGGAGGATATATCTGGTATTTTCCAAAAAATCAGTCTTCTATTAATATTGGAATCGGTACATTTATGGAATATAAAGGACAAGTAAAAGATCTTTATAATAAAAATGTATTTCAAGAATATGTGAAAACTAGAAATTTCGAGATTCTTTCATCAGGTGGAGGAGTTGTTCCCGTAAGAAGGCCATTATGGTCGTGTGCGGACAATGGATTTATGCTTGTTGGAGATGCAGCATGCCAAGTTAATCCTCTTCATGGTGGTGGCATAGATCCTTCTATGAGGGCGGGATATCATGCAGCAAACTCGGCAATTATGGCAATAGAAGTTGATAATAATTCAATCAATCAGCTATGGGGCTACAACCATGAAATAATGACTAGTTTTGGAGCAGAATTTGCCTCATTAGATTTATTAAGACATGTTCTTCAATCACTTTCAAATGCTGATTTGAATTTTGGGTTAGAACGTGATTTATTAAGAGGAGAAGAAATTTTAGAAATATCCTCAACTGGAGGATTAAATTTATCCATAGTTGATATGGCTGTCAAGGCTATTAAAGGAATTTCTAATCCAAATTTATTATTAGATCTAAACTATCTCAGGATAAAAATGAATGAAATCTCTAAACTTTATAAGAATTTTCCTCAAAATCTAGGAGGCTTTCCTGATTGGAAAGAAAAAGTTATTGAAACCTATAATAAAATTAAAAAGATGATTGTAAATAAGAAAAAAAAGCAAATAAATGTGAAGATGTGAAATAAATGGTTGATATTATAATTGATGAGTACATTGAAAAAAGTACCTATGAATATATAATTAATAAAATCAATAATGAAGGAGCATTACACTTTTCTTTAATCGATCCTGATCCATTGAGACAAGGTCCAGCAAAAGCAGCAAAAATGGCAAAATATGCTGAGGATGCGGGAACTGATGGGATATTAATTGGAGGAAGTACTGTATTTGATCAAACTTTTGTGGATAAAACAATACAAGCAATAAAGGGTAAAGTAAATGTACCTCTTATAATATTTCCCGGAGGAATAAGCAACATATCTCAATACGCTGATGCTATTTTATTCATGTCTTTGTTGAACTCATCTGATCCTTATTTTATAATCGGCCAGCAAGCACTTGCTTCCTATACCGTTAAATCTTATAATTTGGAATATATATCTATGGCTTACTTAATAATAGAACCTGGAGCAACCGCAGGATGGATTGGAAAAGCAAATCTTTTACCTAGAAACAAACCAAAACTAACAGCTGCTTACGCTTTAGCAGCTGAAATGATGGGCTTTAAACTCCTCTATTTAGAGGCGGGTTCTGGTAGCGAAAAGGTACCAATTGAACATATTAAAACATGTTCTTCAGTCATAAATATACCCAAAATTGCGGGAGGGGGAGTTGAAAATAAGGAGGATGCGAAAGCTTTCGTGGAAGCAGGTGCAGATATCGTGGTTATGGGCACATACTTAGAAAATCACATATTAAAAGACAATGGAAATTCATTAAAAGCAATAATTGATGAGATTAAAAATACTGGAAAACCCCTGAAAAAGAATTATACACTAAAATAATAGGGAAGCAAATATGAAACTAAAAGATACCATCGAAATTCTTCGCCCGATTAATGATCTTATGGGAAGTTTAACTGTAATTATTGGTATCTTAAATACAAGGTCAGGTATTGATCCAATTATCCTGATTTTAAATGTCGTTTTAGGTGTATTAACATACTTCTTTATAGCGGGTTCAGGAATGGTAATAAATGATTATTATGATATTGAAATAGACAAGATTAATCGTCCTGAAAGACCAATACCTAGAGGGTCAATAACACTAAAACAAGCTAAAATTTTATGGATTTTAACTTCCTTAATCGGATTAATAATCGCCATCATTCATAGTGTCTTATTTAATATTGGTTATCTGAATATTATTATCGCTGCCTTTTTTGCTTTTATCGGATGGTTATATGCAGCTTGGGGTAAAAAAAGTGGATTTATTGGTAATATTATCGTTAGTATATCATTTTCGATTGGATTAATTTACGGAGCCGTTTTAAACAACTCTAATGTTCCTCTTTATATATATTTCTTCTTTTTAACGTCATTTTTCCTATTAATATCTCGAGAAGTTATTAAAGGTTGTGAAGATATTGAAGGAGATAAAGAAGAAGGTGTTAAAACTTTGGCAATCCGGATTGGAATTAAAAAAGCGACAATTTTTTCTCTGATATTTGCTTTATTAGCGATAAATTTCTTCATTTTACCAATCTTCACTAACATTTTAAATCCTTTGTTGTTTTTGATCTCTATGGTTTTTGGTATTGCTGTAGTTGTATATACAATTATATTAATGCTAAAAAGCAATTTAGAAAGAAAGGATTTTAAAAGAATTAGTTTACTACTAAAAATATCCATGTTTCTTGGATTAGTTGCTTTTATCTTTGCTAGCTTCTAAAAATTTCAAAAGCCCATTAAGATCTTTTTTGTCAATTAAATCTCTGAATTTAATTTTGGATTTTTCATCGATTACACTATATGGAAAAGTCTGAATTAACTTTCTTGCTTGAGTTAGCCCTAAATATTTTCTAGTATAATCTGCATCAGAATATTTGTATGTTGTGAGGAATTCACTATCTAATTTTGCTCTAAAAGCTTCTAATATAAAATTAAAATAATCTTTGAGTAATTTCTGATCATTTAGTATCATCTCTGGCTCAATAAATAATTGAATTGGATGAGTTCTATAGGTATTTCCCGATACATAAATTCCATCAACTTTAAAATCTTCAGCAATTATTCCTAATCCGACTCTTCCATTATAAGAACCTGTATCAACTGTCCGAACATATAAAATGTTTGACATAATTTTTTTTTTTAAATTATCATTAACATGAAGAATTAGCCTTTTATATTCACTATTTTGATAGTTATTAGCATCTATCGCTATTATTTCATTGCTTCCTTGATTTCTCATTACTTCATCCCTTAATAAATAATAATTTACATTCAATGGCTTTTGAAAATAGTATCTCTTAAGAAATTCCTCGAATTGAAAGCCAGCTCGGTATTTAAATTCTGGTTTAAGTATATATCTTTTTTCAATAACATTATTTTGTTTTCTTATTTTAATTCCATTAAATTCCACCTTTTCAGACTTAGGCTCTCCTTTTCTTTTAAAGAAACCGATACAGATATTTGTTCCTGTGTATTCAAAGATTTTAATTTCGAATATTATCATTTTGGAAATTTTATAGTATTTAAGGAAATCTTTCCGGAATTTATTAGAAACAGATGCACCAAATAGGAAATTTGATGGTATTATGTAAATTATATT
>JBHLLI010000021.1:0-41900 GCA_048885765.1 Candidatus Hermodarchaeota archaeon | reverse complement strand
CTGAATCCTTGAAAGGATTCCCATACAACTCTATGAGGAACTTGTACTTCTATCCATGTTATCGCGAATAAATAAACATTAATTAGAAAACACAAAAAAATTATTAATCAACTTCTTTTTTTTTATTTTTTGAATTCGAGACTATTTAATAAACCAATTTAAACTTTTTTTCAATATTAAATATAATTCTTTTTGAGTAATTTTATCCAAATAATCCATATAAAAACAGAGAGATAAAATAAAATATTATATTATAAGGTAATTTTGAATCTAATTCCAGACTTATGCTAAAAAAAAGGATCCAAATCTCTCATAAAGAAATTTAAATTAGTATAATTCTATTAAATATACAATTAAAATATTATAACTGAGGTATGGAAAAACGTGTTACATAATGTTTACCTGATCCACCAATACACAGGGATTTGTTTGATCCATCGAAAATATGGAAGTATTGAATTTAACCAGGATTTGGTTAGCGGCTTTTTAACTGCATTAAAAGACTTTAGTGTTGAATTCTCGAAGGGATCTGGAGAATTGAAAGTGATTGATATGCAAGTGTTTTACCTACTTTTGGTTTTTAAGGAGGGCGTATTGATTACCGCTGCAGCTGATAAGAATGATGATGCAAAGATAACACATAAAGCTTTAACCGATATTATTGATAAGTTTGTCGATAAGTTTGGTGATCAGCTTGAAAGTTGGTCTGGAGATGTTCGTATTTTCCGAGATTTTGATCAAGTTATTGATGAAATTTTACAAAATGGTAAACTTGCTGAGATCCAATTAAAACTTCCCATTTTAAAAATATTTAAGAAAGATTTTCAGAAATCCCAAAAACAGATTGCAAAAAAAGGTTTAATGCTTTCAGAAGAAGATTTACGGCAAGTTCGTGATCAAAAACCAGAATGGACGGCTAAACGATTACCAAAGCAAGTAATTACGCAAGGATTTCTAGATAAGAAGGAATATAAAATTGCGCATTTAGCAGATGGATTTCATACTATTGCTGAGATAGCTGAGGAGGGTGGGAGACCTGAATCAGAGATCCAGAAAATAATAAAAAGCTTAGATGATTTAGGTTTACTATCATTTATTGATATAAAATAAACCAGATTTTGATTTTTTTAACAATTCTTTTTTTAAATTACTCGTAAATTAATTATATAAGATACTCAATTTCATAGAGTATTTTATTTTTGCTTTTTATAGGATTAAAGGAAAATATTTTTGATAATTGTCTTACTTATTAGGTTAGTATGAATGTTAATAAAATTAATACAAATATCTATGAGATTCCTCCAAAAACTTTAATGACACGCATTAAGGGAAATATCGAAAAATTTCAGATGAGAGTTCCTGTAAAAATTTATGCTAATGATTATATTTTGGAGAAAATACGGTTAGATCGTACGTTGGATCAGATTTGTAACGTTGCGTGTTTACCTGGAATACAGAAACATGCGATTGCTCTTTCAGATGCTCATCAAGGATATGGTTTTTGTATAGGGGGTGTTGCTGGGACAGAAGCAGAAACAGGAATGGTATCACCTGGTGGAGTAGGATATGATATTAATTGTGGCGTAAGATTATTAAGATCCAATCTATTTCTTGATGATGTTAAGAGTGTGCTTCCAAATTTGTTGAATAGGATCTTTGAGAATATTCCTTCCGGTTTAGGATCAAAGGGAAAACTTAATATAAGCTATTCAGAGTTAGATAATGTTTTAAATAATGGTGTTAAATGGGCAGTGGATAATGGTTATGCTATTGAAGAGGACATTAAACATTTAGAAGAAAATGGTTGTTTGAAGGACGCGGATGCTAACTTGGTTTCACAAAAGGCAAAACAACGTGCAATAAAACAACTTGGTTCATTGGGAAGTGGAAATCATTTTTTAGAAATACAAAAAGTTGATGAAATTTATAATAAGAGTATAGCTAAAACGTTAGGAATTCGTGATACAGATCAAATTACTGTTATGGTGCATACAGGGAGCAGAGCACTTGGACATCAAGTATGTACAGATTCTTTACGTAATATAGAACAAGCAATGAAAAAATATGATATAAAAGTACCTGATAGAGAATTAGCATGTGTTCCAGCAAATACGTCTGAAGCACAAAATTATCTTAAACAAATGGCTTGTGCAGCCAATTTTGGATTTACTAACCGTCAATTAATTACACATTGGTTAAGAGAGTCATTTCAACAAATCTTTACTCGAGATATAGATGCTTTGGATTTGCATTTAATCTATGGGGTTTGTCATAATATTTTAAAAATAGAAGAACATGAAATTAATGGTAAAAAAATGAAATTAAACGTTCACAGAAAAGGTGCTACAAGAGCATTTCCACCAAATCATCCTGATCTCCCAGAAAGATATAAATCTATTGGACAACCTGTATTGATACCTGGAACCATGGGGTCTGCTTCTTATCTTTGTGTTGGAAAAGAGAATGCAATGGATTTATCATTTGGTTCTACGGCACATGGTTCTGGAAGAGTTATGTCCCGAGCAAAAGCTACTAAAAAATATTGGGGAGAACGTGTTAAAGACAGTCTAAGTAAACAAGGTATCATGGTACGGGCAGCTTCGATGAAAGTGATTGCTGAAGAGGCACCTGGTGCATATAAAGATATAGATCAAGTTGTTCAGGTAAGCCATGATCTTGAAATCGTTGAAAAAATTGTAAGATTGGTCCCTGTAGGTGTAGTAAAAGGATAATTTCTTTTGATTATTAATTTTAATTTAAATATCAAAAACTATTTTTATCTTAACTTCGTTCTTTTTTTGTTCAATATTCATAAACGAGTATGTTATAGCTTTGACTTCAGTACCGGGCTCATGTTTGAGCCTATTAAACTTTTCTCCTTTAGCTATAGCCTTAAGATGATAAGTATTTTTTTCTTTAGTTATTGGGTGAATTTCCACTTTATTGAATATTAGTTCTTCAACATCAAAAATATAAAGAAATTCAGATAAAAAATCAAATAGTAAAGCTTCCTTATCTTCAGCTTTAACTGTTATGATTCGCTCAATTTTAGGTGAAATAGATTTTAAACTGGGAGTAATTGTTTCCATTAAACTATAAACGGTTTGTTCAAAAGCTTCTTCTAAATTTTTACCCCTTGCCTCGACTGAGACATCAGCAGTGTGATTCAAAAATTTATATCCTGTTTTCTTCATCTTTTTTTAGCTAATTGAGAAAAATTCTATAATAAGATATTTCTAATTATATAAAATTCTTAGTAGTTTAAATTTATAACAAAAAATATTAAAATATGTTCTACACAATTGCGGATGACCTAATTTTATATCAATTAGTAAGCTTTAAAAAAAAATATTCGAACTTTGAACTTAAACTACGTGAATATTTTTTTGAAAAAACGCAGGGAATATATCCTGTATTTGTTGTTGTCATAAGGCAGTATATCTTTTTTTTTGTTAAGAAACAAGATTATTTTAGCTCCAAAATATATTTAGATTCTATGAGAAGGGAAATAGGTAATAGAAAGATAATCATTGTAAGAATTGAAAAAACCTTAATCAATATGTTATTTAGTTTTTTTCCTGATTTAAATATTGAAAATATCAAGATAGAATTTGATAATCACTCCAGTAACAGAGAAATTTCAGTATATTTTTTATTTTTGGAGGAAAGAGGGATTGCTATTGGGCGTAATGGAGATTATATTAAAGCAGTAAATGAAATTTTTGAAAAATTCATTATGTTTGAAAATCAAAATGCACCATTAAAAGTTAAGTGTAAATTTAAGGATTAATACACCTAGCTTCTTGTTTTTTACCAAGGTACATCTTTTAAACCAATAGCATAGGCAACTGTATTTGCTATAATACTTACTGCAGGAGTCAATATAATTAGAAAAATGGTAATAAAAATATCTGGCAAGAGAAATAGGTTTGGAGCAATGAAGCTTGGAATGGAAATAAATAATAATGCGATTAAAGCAAAATCTAACTGATCTACAATCCAAAAAGGTGCCCCACTTTTAATATTGAGTCTTCTTTTTAAAAAAGAACCAAATAAATCTCCTAATACTGCACCATATGATGCTAATACAATCCTTATAAATAAAACAAGGAAATTAATTGGAAATACTCCACCAATAAAATAATACCTAAAGATATTAATATCAATATAAAGTGCATATTGTCCTTGTGCTGTGGCGTCAAGAATTACTCCATTGATTGGTTCCCATAATCCGTTAAAAAGAAGAAAGATGCCAAAGGATATTGGTATACCAATATATAATGGTCCTTTTAGGCCATTCCAAGTTTTATGATCTCCCAATATTCTCCTACCATCTCGAAGAATTCTACCACCATCTATCGGCTTACCTCCCCCTGTTAACACCATCGAAGCATTTGAAATGTATGCGGGAACAATGATTAATAGGCTAAATATTAATAAAGCAACCCAATCGGCCCAATTAAACAATATTGTTATTATTAAGAAACTTCCTAAAATTAAACATGCAAATATGATTGCTAAGATAACCGCAACTTTTTTATTGTTTTTTTCAGCTTCTGAGTGGTTAGAATCAGCAGGCAAGAGTCAAAATTCCTTAATATGAGTGTTTTTAAATTATTAAAATAAATAGTTAATTAAATTAAACTTTTTTTAATAGAAATAGTTCTTAATAAGATCTTAATAAATATTGCTTCATAAATAATATTCTTTTAAAATACCGACAATAATATTATAACTTATTAAAAAGATTCATCAAAATTCGCTATTAAGGCTTTAACATTTTTCTATTAAATTAAAGATTAATAATTAATTTTAAATATGCAATAGAAATTTCCAACATGTAAATGATATGTTTGAAATTTCGAGTGCAAGAATTTCTATAAAAAAAATGGAGCAGCGGAGTTTTAGTTGTTGAAAAATAATAATCATGATCATCAATTTAATATCGATAAATTTTATAAGAACTATCTGAAAGGTTCTAAAATTTTCAGTAATAGAGATGCTTTAGATTCATCTTTTATTCCCGATGAATTACCTCATCGTGATTCTCAAATAAGAGATATTGCCGAAAAGACTGCTTGTGCATTATTGGGTGATACTCCACCTAATTTTCTATGTTATGGGATGACAGGTACAGGAAAAACGGCAACTATAAGATATGTTAGCCAAAAGTTGGCGCAACAGAATTCAGAAATTAAACCTTGGTGGATTTATATTAATTGTAATATTATTTCAACTCCCTACCGTATTTTAGCCCATATTTATAACACAATTTCCAGACGGGAGAAAATTCCTCCTACGGGTTTACCAAAAGACATTATTTTTAAAAAACTTCTTGGACTATTAGATTTAAAGATAGGGCATTCAATATGTTTTCTGGTTTTAGATGAAATAGATATTTTAGTTGATAAAAAGGGCGGGAATGAAATTTTATACGATTTAACAAGATTAAATGAGAATTTGGACAATTGTAAAACAAGTATGATAGGTATATCAAATAAATTGAAATTTCGAGAAAATTTGGACCCAAGAATAATATCGAGCTTAGGTGAGGAACATATTGTTTTTCCTTCATATGATGCAAATGAATTGAAAGATATTTTGATTGAAAGAGCAAAAATTGCTTTTCAAGATAGTGTTTTGAAAGAGGACGTTATTCCTTTATGTGCAGCTTTAGCAGCTAAAGAACATGGAGATGCTCGAAAAGCACTTCAATTATTAAGGAAAGCAGGAGAATTGGCTGAGAGGGATCAAAATAAAATTGTTTCAACCAAACATGTAAAAAAGGCTCAAGAAGATTTAGAAAATGATCATATAATGGAGTACATTAAAGGAATGCCACTCCAAGCACAACTTATTTTGACTTCCATTTATTTGATTTCAAAATTCAGTCCTGACCATGTAATTATATCAGGTGATATCTATGATGTCCATTCTGAGATCAGAGGATTAATACCTGGGACACGACAATTAACTAAAAGAAGAATAAGTGATTACATTAATGAATTATCATTAGCAGGAATAATCTCAGCAGAAATTAAATCGATGGGACACTATGGAAGAACTAAAATAATTAAACTTGATATCGATTTGGAACTATTGAAAAAGGTTTTATTAATGATTGAAAAGATAAAAGGAATTTTGAAACATAAACCTGTTTTTTTACAAACTGATAAAGTAAAGTTAAAAAATAATATATTTAAAAAGTTGGTCTAGGTAGTAAAATCCCACATATCAATATTTTCAGCAATATCATTAAGAAAGAATTCTGCAAGCTTTTCATTTTTATCTTTTAATAACAAAAACAGTTTTGTTATATGTTTACAAAATTTTTTTGTATTAGCTCTTCTTGTTTCAAAATCGTGGCATGTGTGACGTAATACTTTGTTGTTAGTATCAATTTCTATTACGTATGATTCTTCCTTAGAACCTTTAACTTTCGATTCTATGATTCCTTGAGAACGATCAAATTTCAATATTTCAAAAGCGTTATCAGAAACAGATACTGATCTATTTAAAGTTCCCTTGTCAACAAATGCATTAATCAAAATACTAAAATTTGTCGATTTTTTAGAAATGTCATCTTTTAAGTGTTCGATTTTATTTGCGGTCTTAATCTTTTTAAGAACCATTACTTTTCTTGTTTTTTGCCATTCAATCAATTGTTTATTCAATTCTTTTGATAATTTAAGATTTTGTTTATCGTCTATAATAAGTACATTATCTTCAATACATCTCTTAATAAACTTCTTAGCTTTTTCTGGGGAATCAAGATATAAATCAAATGATATTCTAAAAAGTAAGTCATTGAATGATATAAAAGGAAGATCAATAATTTTCCAAATATATAATATCATTTCTGAAGTGTTATTTCGAGGAATTGCAAAATTCATAATATATAATTTAGGTTTTTTTTAATGTAAGAAGTATAATTAAATATTATTTTTTAAGTCTAATTGAATCCCCTTAAGTGTATCTAGTTCAATAATTGAAAGAATACCAGGTGTAGGATGTATACCTAAAGAATTCATAAAATCTGTTTGTGACTGAAAGCAACCTGAATTGACTAATGCAATATGATTATAATAATCCATTCCATTAATGTGAATGTGACCTGTATGAAAAATATCAGGAATTTTGTCTATCACAAGCCAATCCTTATTAGTAGGAGCAATTTGGGTTTTTTTTCCATATATTGGAGCTAAATGCCTGCATTTTAATAATTCAATCATTGTATCTACAGGTTTATTGTTGTCTAAGCCAGGTATCATCATATTTAAATCAAGTATACTATCACCATGATAAATTAATGTGTTAACATTATGTGTTTGTATAAGTGAAGGATTACCAATGCAAAAAACACCTAGATCTATGAGCTCTGCAGAGTATTTTCTTGGTACTGCAGGTCTAGGAAGTGCATTCCTCACGGGTTCATGATTCCCGGAGCTGTAAAAGATTTTGATATAATCAGGCACTTCAGAAAGGTTTTCCGCTGCTTTTCTAAATTGGTTATGTATATCTGTAATTAGAAGGTCACTCTTTTGACTTGGATAAATACCAATACCATCGACTAAATCACCATTTATTATAACATATTTGATTTTTCCAGCTCGTTCTCGTTGAGTTTTATTACCAATTTTTCCATTTAAAAATTTTATAAACCTATCCCAAAGTTTTTCTTCAAATTCTTTGCTACCGATGTGAGTATCAGAAATTAAAACGAGAGAGAGTGGATCTGGTGAAAGATTAGGTTCATAATCTTTTGGAACATCGATTTTGGATATATAATTACAATATATAATACCACTTTTCCCCTTTTCTCCAGGCTTATAAGTTCCTTCAATATAAACAATTTGATCACTAATGGTTTTTTCTGCAATTTTTACATAATCTTGATTTTCTGAATCCTTACGGATAAGTACATTGATATTATTTGTAAGATCTTCCAGTACTAAAAAAAAATTTCCATTTTTGGTTTTGCGAATTTCGTTAACTAATCCTATTGCAGATACTTCTACACTATTAGTCAATCTTAGAATATTATTAATATTATTAGCAGAAAGAACATCAGGTCTTTTCATTATTAATTTCCGGAGTCTATTGAATTTATCTACTGTTAAATTATAGAAATCTTCATATTCTCCACTTGTATAAAGTTTACCCGTAGGATCTTTTAATATTTTATAAGATGATCTTAATTCTTTAGCTATTGGTTTAAAGGCTAAAGTTGATTTCGATCCTCCTAATGCTGCTCTTTCCAATTTATTTTTAAGTAAATTTTTAGTAGTACTTGAATGATAATTAGAACTAAGTGTTATTTCTTTATTTAAAGCTAAATTATTATCTAATTCTGAAGTATTTTCAATAGATCCTTGAGAGTTTTGGTGTACTTTTTCATTTGTTACTACATTTAACGAATTGGATATATTTTTTCTGATTGTTTGTCCTGAGTCTTTCTCTGAAGTTATTTTAGATTCCATCTTTTTAATTAACACATTTTTCAGTGATTTCTGTGAATCCTCTTTTGAAATTTTCTGTAATATCTCTTCAGTTAGATGACTATTAAAATTAGGGAGAAAACTAACATTCTTAATAACTGATTTAACTTTCTTCAAGGGATTTTCCAATTTTAATAGATATTCTAAAGTTGAAGGTGTTATATTAATCCCAGAATTAACTAATTCTTTGATAATGTCTTCCTTTTCGTTTAAATTATCGTTTTTCAAAGCTAAACTGATTGTAATGGAATTATTATATTAATTGAACAATTAAATTAAATCATTTTTTATTAAAGGAAAAACAAATTTACATATATAAATAGAGACTGTAGAAAATTAGCATTCTCCCTAAATTTATTAAAGAAATAGCTGATTAATAATTGAATTTAATTTAATTCAGAAAATTAAGTATATTAACTCTAGGTTTCAATATTTTCTTTTTTCTTAACATCCAACGGTGGTATTTTTATGGTAGATATGAGTAAAGTAATGGAATCATACTTTAATTTAATTCAAAACCAAGTTGATGAATGCTATTCAATTGCTGAAAATGCACGTCAAAAAGGGTTTGATCCTGAGTTAGAAGTAGAATCTCCTCAAGCAAAGGATTTAGCTGGAAGAGTTGAAAAGCTTGTAGGGCCAAAAGGTGTAGCAGATGTAATAAGAACATTGAAAAAGAAAAGCTTAACGGAAGATGAAATAGTATTTAAGGTCGTTAGCGATATTTTAGATAATAAAATTGGCAATTTTGACTCTTTAGAAGCCCGAGTTGATAGAGCAATAAGAATTGGATTAGCTATAAAAACAATGGGAGTTGTGAGCGCTCCACTTGAAGGAATTTCTAAGATTTTAATCCGAAAAGATAGTTTTGGTAAAAAATATATATCCCTGTATTTTGCAGGACCAATTAGAGCAGCTGGAGGAACGACAGCAGCTCTATGTGTATTAATTGCAGATTATGTAAGGAGAAAATCAAAAATTCCTAAATATGAGGCTACTGAGGCAGAAATTGGCAGATATGTTGAAGAAGTTAAATTATATGATAGAAACGTCCATTTACAATATCCATCATCCAATAAAGAAATAAGATATGCTGTAAGCCATCTGCCAATAGAAATAAACGGAGATTCAACTGAAGATGAAGAAGTCTCAGCTTTTAGAGATTTACCTCGAATTGAGACAAATCACATCAGAGGAGGCGCTTGTTTAGTTTTAAACGATGGAATTCTTCTTAAAGCCCCAAAATTACTAAAAATTGCCAAAGCTATGAATTTAGAAGGGTGGAATTGGCTTGCTGAATTGAAGAAAATAGCACAAATCCAAGAAAAGGTGGAAAAAGAAAAAAAACAAGATTTAAAAGAAGAAATCAAAATTCCTCCAAATTCTAAATTTGTTGCTGATATTATTGCTGGACGGCCAGTTTTCAGTCATCCCTCTATAATTGGGGGCCATAGAATAAGATATGGGCGATCCAGAAATACTGGATTAGCTGCAGGTGGAATCCATCCTGCAGCAATGGGAATTTTAGATGAATTTATAGCAATTGGAACCCAATTAAGAATTGAGCGTCCTGGGAAAAGTACAAGTGTATGCCCTGTAGATAGCATTGAACCGCCTATTGTAAAACTGAAGAATGGGGACGTAATAAAAGTTCCAAATGTAATAAAAGCTAAACAAATATTTTCAGATATTAAAAAAGTATTATTCTTAGGGGATCTACTGTTTGGTTTTGGTGAATTTACAGAAAATAACCACCTATTAGTACCATCTGGATATGTGGAAGAATGGTGGGCATTAGAATTAGAAAGAGCTATTAAAAGTTTTGAAAAAGTTGACAAAAGGACAAAATCCTTTATAGAAAATCCATTTGAAAGTATTCCTACACCAGAAGAGGCAATTAATATATCAAGAGACTATGAGATTCCCTTACACCCTAGTTATTTAGATTATTGGGGTAATTTATCATTAGAAGATTTAAATACATTAAGAAATGCACTAGTTCAGAATTTCAATGGATCAGAAAAAAAAATTACTTTAAGATATGATAAATTAATTAAAAAAATACTAGAAAAAGCATTTATTCCTCATAAAATAAGGGATAATAGAATTATTTTTAGTTTAAAAAGAAGTTTTATATATAAAAAGATTTTTGGTTTAGAAGAAAAGAAAATAATAAAAATTGATAAAGAAGATGATGTTTTTACATATTTTTTTAAGATTTCTTCAGTTAAAATTAAAAACAAAGCTCCATACTTTATGGGATCCCGAATGGGTAGACCAGAAAAGTCAGAGAGAAAAAGTATGAAAGGAATTCATTCATTATTTCCATTAAGTGGGGCAGTTGGTAGTTCACGTCTGTTTGAAAAAGCTATGGGAATTAATACTCGAAAGAATAATGAAACAAATGCCAAAAAGAAGTCCTCTTTCGATTTTGGAAATAAAGATAATGCTATTGAAACGGGTAAAGTGAAAATTGATGTATGTAGGAAAAAATGTGTAAGCTGTGGAAGATCAAGTATTTTTAATATCTGTTATAATTGTGGTAATCATACAGAATTGCAGAAAATATGTACACGTTGTAAAATTCTTTACCCTACTTTTGAAGAAAAATGTCCAAAATGTCAAGAGTCTTTGAAAAGCTCAAGTGAAGCAAAATTCAATATAAGAAAATATGTCAACTCTGCTTTAAAATCACTTAATATGATGTTTCCTCAAAAGTTTAAGGGTATAATTGGTTTGACTAATGAATTCAAAGTTCCCGAACCTATTGAAAAAGGCATCTTGAGAGCAAAAAATGATGTGCTGGTATACAAAACCGCTGAGATTAGATATGATGCAACAGACATTCCACTATCTCATTTTAAACCGAGTGAAATCGGCATTCCCATTGAGAAATTAAGAGAGATGGGATATGAAATGGACGTTCATGAAAAGCCGTTGATTGAGGAAAATCAGATTTTGGAGTTGAAAGTTCAAGATGTTATTCTTTCTGATGATTGTGCTAATTATTTTGTTAAAGTTGCTAAGTTCTTAGATGATGAATTAGAATTATTTTATAAAGAGAAACGGTTTTATAATGTATCAACTAGAGATGACCTATTAGGGCATTTAGCAGTAGGTTTGGCACCCCACACAAGTGCTGGAATAATAGGTAGAATAATTGGCTTTACACCTGCGAGAGCAATCTATGCCCATCCTTTTTGGCATGCAGCCAAAAGGCGCAATTGCGATGGAGATGAAGATGGAATCATGTTACTCTTAGATCCATTATTAAATTTTTCAAGACATTATCTTCCCAGTAAAATTGGAGGAAGAATGGACGCAACATTAGTAATTGGTACAAAAATTGATCCTAATGAAATTGATGTCGAAGCTCATAATTTAGATACTTTAAATAAATATCCACTTGAGTTTTATGAAGCAACAGAAAGATATAGTTCTCCATCAGAGATAGAATCATTGATGCGTTTAGTTAAAAGTCGTTTGGGAACACCTGAACAATATGAAAATATAGGTTTCAATATCCCAACAAATAATATCAATGAAGGCCCAACTACAACCGCCTATAAATTATATGAATCAATGGATGACAAAATTGAAGCTCAACTTCACCTAGCAAAAATTATTAAAGCTGTAGAAGCAAAAAAAGTAGCAGAGAAGATTTTAGCAACACATTTCAATCCAGATATACTTGGCAATTTAAGGAAATTTGCGATTCAGGGTTTTCGATGTGTTAAGTGTAACGAAAAATTCAGACGACCACCATTAGTAAATAGTGGAAAATGTCCTAAATGTGGGAATAGAATAATATTAACAGTAAATCGGGGAGGTATTGAAAAATATATTCCTCGGGCTTTAAAAATATGTGCAGATTTTAATTTAGATAATTATTCGAAGCAAAGAATGGAATTGATTGAGGAGTATGTTGAAAGTCTAACAAATAATCCTAAAATTAGACAGCATAAGTTAGTGGACTTTTTTTAACCCCTTCAATTCTCTTATCTATGCTTCTTAAAGTTTGATTACATATATTTATACAGCCATTCAAATTTTCTAAGGAGCATCTATCTGGACTATCTTTTAATGAATGAATGTATTTTGAATCCTTACTTGAATGAAAGCAACTTATCTGAAATTTAGTTCTTAATTTTTTAGCATATTTTTGAAATGATTTATAATCGCTTTTTGGCTTAATGACCTTGTTGTAAACTTTTAAAGGTATATTTAATTGTTTTGCTGTTGCACCAATTATATCATTTAAATTCTTGTTCATTTTACGTCTAAAAATTAATCCAGTCTTATTTAAAAGTCCGACATAAGAGCCTACCATGTCAATATTAATGTTATATGAATTGTTAAGATCGTATATCTTTTTCAGACTTTTAAAATGACTTTTGCAAAATGCTCTTGAGCCTTTTAAACCCCATTCTTCAGCTCCAGGCCATAAAATCAGAACATCCATATTTTCGAGAGGAGTATTATGGAAAATTTTCGCCAATTCGAGTGAAATCGCAACTCCACTTGCATTATCGATTGCTCCTGATGATGGGCGTTCTTTAAAAACTATATATAAAATGGGGATTGAAACTAACACACCACCAACAGAAGAAAAAGCAATAAAAACCGTCAAAAAACTAGTTACTGGAATGACTCTTAAAAGATCAAGAAAGAATATCGCAGCAAAGGTAACAAATACTAGGCCATAGAAAAATACAATTAATCTATAGATGAAAAAGATTACGACCTGCAATCTATATGGAAGATTTGCTGAAATTGAATCATAATGAGCAGTTATAATTACCAATGATCGCTTTGGTACTTTTTGCTTAGCTTTAATTAATGTGAAAATGCTTTTAGATTCTTCTTTCTTGATAAAACTAAGTTCACGAAACTTTTCAAATGAATATTTTATGATCAAGAAAACAACTACAACTAATATCATACGAAAAAGAATTAAATTAATTAATATAAGAAGATAGCTTGTCCTCATCAGTATCGTAATTGGTCCTGTCCAATTAAAATGTTCAACTTCGGGGTTGATGTTGTTTTTTATTAATTCACTTTCTATATAACCTAAAGCTTCAGTCTCTCCTGTAGATGAGGCTGTTCTATTAAATGCTAGAGCATCTATATGCTCCATAGTTTTTGGTTCATTATATAATTGCAAATTTGAAATATGAATCACTCTTGAAATTTTTAAAATAATATTCTAATTCATTATTTAAGAGAATTGATACACATATAAATTCTCATATTATAGAAATTGAACTAATCAAAATATTAAGTTAAGTAACCTATATTGAAAAATTTAAATATGATATTTGTATGTAATCGGTTAATAACAACTTAAGTGAGATTTGAGGGATTATATAGCATCATTCATTATAAAATTAAAAATAATGTGCAGGAGGTGGGATTCGAACCCACGAATTTAGGTCGGGGAAGTAGCTCCTTCGAAGACCTATGTCACTAGAGCCTCAGTTACGCCATATACGTTTTATTACGTAATATTCTAGCGCCGTAGACCAAGCTTAGCCATAAACGTAGAATCACGTAGAATTTTGGCAACTCCTGCATTATAAAACAATATTTGTTCTAATTATTTAGAATTGATGAATTAAGATAATGAATTTAATTTTTAAAATTTTTTTCCTTTCAGTTTTTTTATTTACTCCGATCTATAAATTATATTCGTAGCGAAGGTTTTCTTTTTCTATAAATTTTTATAAAAAACCTCTTATATACAATATTATACTCTAGTTATTTATAGTGCATTTGTAAACCACGGAAAAAGGATGTGATTTGATGTCAGTCGATCGAAAAAAACTTGAGGCGTTACTTAAATGGTATAAGCAAGAAGTTGGAGAGAATTTAATCGCGACTCTTATTGTAAATAGAGAAGGATTAGTAATGTCGGCATTAAAAGGTTCTTCAGATGTAGAGGTAGAAGAAGATGTAATTGGGGGAGTTAGTGCATTAGTAGAACCCGTTTTGACTAGAATCACAGAGGAGTTTAGTTCCGGTTCTTTCGGAACAGGAACTTTTGATACAGAAGAACATAGGTTCATATTTTGCGAAGCTGGGCCAGAAGCAGTTTTTGTGACAGTTTTGAAATCAATAGCTATGGTAGATCCTGTTTTTCCTTATGCATATTTAGCTGCTGAAAAAATTGCTAGAATCTTTGATGGAAGATCAGTAAGTCCAGTAATTCCTAAATTATTTTCTGAAAGAGATTCTCAAAACATCCAACGGAAAGTAGATACTCTTCAAAAGATAAAAATAAAATCTAGAGAATATGCTTTCAAATTAATCCTTGGTGGTGAAGGTGGAGTAGGTAAAACAAGCATGGTTCATCGCTTTGTAGAAGATTCGTTTCAAACAGATTATAAATCTACAATAGGAACTTCAATAATGAAAAAGGAATGTGAATTTCAAGGATTAGAATCAAAAGTGCGTTTTGTTATTTGGGATTTAGCAGGGCAAGCTCAATTTCAACGAGTTAGGCAATCCTATGTTGCAAATGCGGAAGCGGGCATTTTAGTTTACGATGTTACTCGTCAAGAGACACTCGATAGTTTAGAAAATTGGTTTAAGGAAATTAACAGCGTCTCACCCACAATTTCGATGATCCTAGTTGGAAATAAGATAGACCTTGAAAACGAGCGTGTTGTATCAACAGAAAAAGGAGAAGAACTCGCTAAAAAATTGAATCTTTCATATATTGAAACTTCGGCAAAGACGGGTGAAAATATAAATGACGCTTTTAATATGCTTGCCTTACAAATGATTAAAAATTATGTTTTTACCGAAGAAGTATGAGTAGAGCCTCTGGGGGGAATTGAACCCCCGATCTACAGATTACGAATCTTTAACATTTTCATCAGAAAGATATTAAATGTTGCTATACCACTAAGCCACAGAGGCACAGAAACTTTAATAATTCGAGTTTATTCAACATTTATAATTGTTAAAAAATTTTAAATTTTATCTGATGAAAACTAATCCTCAGATAGGAAATCTTGGAGAAACTGAGTTAATAAAACTTATTGAGGAAACCATCTCAAGAAAAACAGGAAGGACGTTGATCAGAGATGATTCCTTTTTTTATGATTTAAAAAATGAAGATTCCGATAGTAAGATTGTATTAAATTCTGATATGTTGGTTTCTACAACTGATATACCTCCCCAAATGACTTCATACCAAATTGGTAGAAAATCTATTATTATGAATGTAAGTGATTTGTTAGTGAAGGGTGTTAAACCTAAAGGTTTAATCATATCTTTAGGTTTACCAACGGAATTGAAAAAGCAAGAATTTCTAGATTTGATAAATGGGATTATTGATATTAGTACTCGATTCGATCTTGACTATATTGGAGGAGATATTAATGAAACAAGAGAAGTTATTATAAATCCTACTGTTTTTGGTTTTAAAAATCCTTCAACTATAATTTATAGACGTGGAATCGAAGTAGGTGATATTCTAGTTGCTAATAATAAATTTGGCTTAACTGGAGTAGGGTTTGATATTCTCTTGAATAAGCAGGGGGATGTAGAAGGTTTTGATAATTATAAAAGATCCATTATGAGTGTATTAGAACCTGACATCAATGAAAGTGAAGCATATGTACTATCAGAAAAAAAAATGGCAACAGCAAGCATAGATTCATCAGATGGGTTATATAAATCTCTAAAGGACCTAATGATCTCAAATCCTAATATCGGATTTGAAATACAATTCAATGATAATTTAATTGATTCAGAAGCCTTTAATTATTCAAATGAATTCAATGTTTCTTTAGAAGAGTTAGTTTTTAATGGCGGAGAAGAATTTATCCATTTATTTACAATTAATCCTAAAAATCTTAGAGAAGCCCAAATAGCAATTCAATCTATTGGTGGGCATATTTTTATAATAGGTAAAATTATTTCCGAGCAATACATCTCTATTTGTAAACAGGATGAGAAAAAAGAAATAATTGATTATGGATTTGAACATTTCACTAAAAGGGGCTAGATTTTTATAGTTATAACGAGACTAATGGACATATGATGAAAAGAAACTGATTACAATAAAATTTTTATATTATTAAGGATTTATACTTATACAATTCAAGCTTTAACATCAATAAATTTCTTGATGGGCTATTGGCGCAGGCAGGTAGCGCAGCAGGCTTTTAACCTGACATTTTTGGGAGGTTCTCCCTTAAAAAGAAAGGTCAGGGGTTCAATTCCCCTATAGCCCGCCATTTTTTATATTTTAAACCATGCAATCGATTATTAAATGAATCATTAGGTTTAAGAAAGATTTATGAGATCTTTATATTTATAATAAATAATTAAGTCCTTTATGACAATTTCATATGGAAAATTCATTATTTAAATTACCATCTGATGAACCTGAGCAATTATTAGTAAAGTCTCAAGACAATACCAACCCAAACTATGGATGTGAACCCGAAAAAAGAAGTATTGAATCACTTTTACAGTACGGAGTGATAAATCTAGATAAACCTAGTGGCCCAACAAGTCATGAGGTGGTCTCCTGGGTTCGAAAAATTTTAAATATCTCAAATGCAGGGCATGGTGGAACACTCGATCCTAAAGTAACCGGTATATTACCATGTGCTTTAGGAAATGCAACTCGTGCTTTATCAGCGCTCCTAAATGCGGGTAAAGAATATGTTGGGGTAATGTATTTACACACTCCGGAAAAAAAACAAAGGATAGAAAAAATATTTAAATTATTTACTGGAAAAATCTATCAAAGACCTCCATTAAAGTCTTCAGTAGTAAGAAAACTAAGGGTAAGAGAGATTTACTATAGTGAAGTAATTGAAGTTAAAGAGAATCATATTTTATTCAGAATTGGATGCGAAGCAGGGACATATGTGAGGAAATTTTGCTTTGATTTAGGAGAAGCTCTTTGTTCAGGAGCTCATATGCTTGAACTTAGAAGAACTAGAGTTGGGAATTTTAAAGAAACTGACAATTTAATATCTCTGCAAAATTTAAAGGATGCCTATACAATTTATCAATTGGAAGGTAATGATTATTATTTGAAAAAAATCATATACCCAATGGAGAAAATTGTATCTCATTTGCCAAAAATTTATGTAAGAGATACAGCAGTAGATGCTTTATGTCATGGGGCAGATTTAGCATCTGCTGGTATATGTTATATTGATGCTAGGATAAAGAAAGAGATGGTAGTTGTCTTTATGACTTTAAAGAAAGAATTAATTGGATTTGGAACCGCTTTAAAAGATGCTATGCAAATCTATAAAGCTAAATCAGGGATTTTAGCAAAAACTAATAAAATTTTTATGGAAAGGGGAACATATCCGCGCTGGAAGGAGAAAAAATAAAAATTTTGCTTTTATTTGATCTGATATCATGGAAGATAAGAAAAATCACTATTATAGTAAATTTCCCGATGTTGATGTGAAAATTCATACTATTTCTGAAAGTTTAAGGAGACATCTTTTTATTTTCAAGACTATTTCAGGTGTATTTTCATTTAGCAAAATTGATCTTGGGACTAAAGTTTTAATTGAACATATGGTTATTCCAAAAGAACCATCCGTTTTGCTTGATCTAGGATGCGGCTATGGTGTAATTGGAATTGTTTTAGGTTATGAATCGTTTCAGAGCTCTGTTTATTTAATAGATATTAATAAACGAGCTATTTGGTGTGCTAAACAAAATATCAAATTAAATCTTCCACATCAGACAAATAATGTTATAGCTTTGAATGGAAATTATTTTGAACCTATTAAAAGTAAGAATATAAAGTTTGATGGAATATATATGAATCCTCCTTTACGTCAAGGAAGGAAAGAATTTTTACATCTGCTCTCTGAGGTTCAAAATTTTTTAAGAAATAATGGTTCTTTTCAATTTGTTATTAGAAAAAAAATGGGAGCATCTTATATTTTAAAATATTTTGAGAATAACTATCCTGATAAAAAAGTTGAAATAATATGCAAACGAAGTGGATATTGGGTTTTTAGATGTTTTCATTAATGATTTATCAATTAATTCTCAATAGTATTGGTAAAATAAACGAAAAATTTTTTAGATTGGTATCATTTGAATATTTATCATTTTTTAAAAAGTGAGGATTTTTCCTTGACTAAGAAGAAGCAGATAGATGTTTTACTCCATAAATTCGTCCCTAAACATGTTCTTTTAACTAAAGAAGAATCACAAAATCTTTTAGAAAAATTTCGCATTGATGTAAACGACTTACCTCAAATATTTGAAAAAGATCCTGTTGCAATTGCTATCGGAGCAAAAGAAGGAGATATAATAAAAATTGTCAGAGATTCCGAAACAACAGTTAATTCAGTAAATTATTATCGATATGTAAAAAAGGAAAAAGTTTAAAATAAATTTTTTATAAAAAATCAAAAATGTTAAGGTTTATTATATTTTGAGCTCTGGAAAATTATCAAATGATGATAAATGGGTTATTTTAAAGAGTTTATTTGACGAGAAAGGATTGGTTCGCCAGCATTTAGACTCATATAATAACTTTGTTGAATATGAAATGCAAACTATTGTTGATGAATCTGGTGAAGTTATTCCCGATATACCTGGTTTTAAAATAAAATTTGGAAAGATTAAGGTAGGGATCCCAAAAGTAAGAGAAGCTGATGGTGCTACTATGGAAATCACTCCAATAGAAGCAAGAATTAGAGAACTCAGTTATGCAGCGGATATTACATTAGAAATGACTCCTATAACTATCGATGAAAGAACACAGAGAGAAGAAGCGGAGGAAACTCTAGACATTTACATAGGAAAAATTCCAATAATGCTAAAGAGTTGCCGTTGCCCTTTAGAAAGCCTTTCTGAAGCTGAATTAATTAATAGGGGAGAAGATCCATTGGATCCGGGAGGATATTTCATTATTAACGGAACTGAACGGGTTCTCGTTACCCAAGAAGATTTAGCACCAAATAGAATTCTTGCCGAAGAAGCGAGTAGAAGTTCTAGTGCAACTCATCAAGCGAAAGTTTTTTCAACGAGAAGTGGATTCAGAGCACCAGTTACCATTGAAAGGAAAAAAGATGGTAATTTGCGAGTATCATTTCCCTCTGTTCCTGGTAAAATTCCTTTAGCAATTCTTATGAGATCTTTGGGATTACATTCAGATAGGGAGATTTTTGAGGCAATATCTGAAAATGAAGAAATCCAGAAAGAATTAATTCCTGTAATAGATGTAGCCTCAGAGATCCAAGTTTTAAAGGATCCAGAGAAATCACAACAAAATGCTCTTGATTATATTGGAAAAAGGGTAGCAATTGGACAAACGAAAGATTATCGTATTAGGAGAGCTCTTCAAGTATTGGATAGATATCTTTTACCTCATATAGGAAACGAGGAAGAAGATCGAATTAAAAAAGCTTATTATTTAGGACAGATGGCACAAAAAGTAATGGAGCTAGCTTTGGGATTAAGAGAGCCAGATGATAAGGATCATTATGCAAATAAAAGATTAAAATTAGCGGGAGAATTATTTACTTCTTTATTCAGAGTAGCATTTTTAAACCTTGTAAAAGATATCAAATATCAATTAGAGAGAACTGCTGTTAGAGGAAGGGCTCCAAATATTAAAACTGCCGTAAGAGCAGATGTAATAACAGAAAGAATTAGACACGCGTTAGCTACAGGTAACTGGGTTGGAGGTAAAGCGGGAGTTAGCCAACTTTTAAATCGAACTAATCATGTCGGAACTTTAAGCCATTTAAGGAGAGTAATTTCACCATTAAGTCGTAGTCAGCCACATTTTGAAGCTAGAGATTTGCATCCAACTCAATGGGGAAAAATCTGTCCTGCAGAAACTCCAGAAGGCCCGAATTGTGGTTTAGTTAAGAACTTAGGGTTAGCATCAATAATATCCGTAGGAACAGATGAGAGAATTATAGAAAACATCTTAATCGATTTAGGGGTTATTCCTATAAATGAAGTTAAGAACGTGAAAGGAGTAAAAGTAAAAGTGTTTCTGAATGGGAAATTAGTAGGAATTCATCAACAACATAATCCCTTTATTCGCCAATTAAGAGAAAAGCGAAGAAAAGGAGAGATTGGGCAACATGTAAACATTGGTTATTATCATGACTCGAAAGAAATTCAAATTAATTGCGATGCAGGAAGAGCTACTCGGCCTCTTTTTGTTCTAAAAAATGAGAATTTACTCGTTTCGAAAGAAGATATTGAAAAAATAAGACAAAACAAATTTATATGGTCAGATTTGGTCCATAAGGGAGTAATAGAATATTTAGATGCTGAAGAAGAGGAGAATGCGTATATAGCAATGTTTGAAGAAGATATTTCCTCTGAACACACTCATTTGGAGATATCACCAGCAGCAATATTAGGAATTTGTGCTTCTATTATTCCATTTCCAGAACATAATCAATCTCCCAGAAATACATATGAAGCAGGAATGGTAAAGCAAGCGTTAGGTTTATTTGCTGCAAATATGCATTTGAGATTAGACACTCGAGGACACACCTTACATTATCCTCAACAACCATTAGTAAAAACAAGTCCAATGGAGATTATAGGGATAAATAAAAGGCCTGCAGGTCAGAATTTTATTATCGCTATGATGAGTTTTGAAGGTTTTAACATAGAAGATGCTATTATCATAAATAAGGCATCAATTGAGAGAGGTCTTGCCCGTAGTCATTTCTTTAGGACTTACGATGCTGAAGAGAGAAAATATCCAGGGGGAGAAGTGGATAAATTCGAGATTCCAGAAAGAGGTGTAAGAGGATTCAAATCTGCTGAATCATACAGATTACTATCAGAAGTTGACGGAATAATTGAACCTGAAACTCAGGTTAATGGAGGGGATGTCTTAATAGGAAGAACCTCTCCACCTAGATTTATAAAATCATATGAAGAATTTGAACTAATGCAGCCAAATAGGCGTGAAACATCAAAAAATATGCGACATAATGAACAAGGAATTGTTGATACAGTAATTATCTCAGAAACGGTTGATGGTAATAAGTTAGTTAAAATTAAAGTTAGAGACTTAAGAATTCCAGAATTAGGAGATAAATTTTCTTCACGACATGGTCAAAAGGGTGTATTGGGATTAGTCGTTGAACAGGCAGATATGCCTTATACTGCCTCTGGTGTAATTCCGGATATTATTGTAAATCCACATGCAATGCCTTCAAGAATGACCTTAGGACAACTATTTGAAGGTATCAGTGGTAAAATTGCGTGTACAACGGGAAAATTAGGAGATGCAACCGCTTTCGAGTGGACTGATATTACTAAGCTTCAGGAACAATTAGTAGAATCGGGATTTGAATTTAATGGAAGAGAAGTGATGTATAATGGTATTACCGGTGAAAAATATGAAGCAGGAATATATTGTGCTCCAATTTATTATCAAAAATTATATCATTTAGTTGCAGATAAACTTCATGCCAGGGCAAGAGGCCCAGTTCAAATATTAACAAGACAACCAACAGAGGGTCGTGCTCGCGAGGGAGGTTTAAGATTTGGAGAAATGGAGAGAGATTGTCTAGTGGGGCATGGTTCGGCGTTATTATTAAAAGAACGTCTGTTAGATGAATCTGATCGGACTGTAATATTAGTTTGTGAAAAATGTGGACTTCTAGCGGTTTATGATAGAAACAGAGACAAACGTTATTGTCCAGTTTGTGGAGAGGGAACAATAATTTCCAAAGTTGTTTGTTCCTATGCTTTTAAATTGCTATTACAAGAAATGATGAGTTTGGGATTAGCACCTCGTTTAAAATTAAAAGAAAAAATATAAAAAATGTATTGTTTTAATACTTTTTTTTCTCTATTGCGTATATTATATCCTGCATAATTTTATTATGAAAATTAATCAAAAAAATTTAAGAAAAAAATAAGAATTAGATTTTGGATCATTTTTAATAATTTATATAGTAAATCCAAGAAAACTAGCTAATCCAGGTATCAAAGTATAGAGTAGGAACAATATAAACAATGTTAACAATGATATCCATACAGAATTATCCCAAGCAACATCTAAAAGGAATTTGACAAGGATCAATATTATAAGAAAGCCGATGATTGGCACCAGAAGCATTAAATAATTACCATCACTCCATGGAATGTTATTAAATACTGCTAACACAGAGCTTACTGCACCTAAAACTATCGGAATTACAAGTACAAAGATAAAAGCAAGTAGAATGATTATAAACTTTTTATCAGAAGCTTTAGTTTTTGACACAATAAGTATAACAACAATGAATAGAATTAAAGCTACGATAACTGTTGCTAAGATAAGCCATATTATAAACATTATAGTTGGATCTAACTGAAATAACATTTTTTTTTCCTTTTTTGTATTAGATTGAAGAAAATTTTGTTATTAGAGAAAAACTTTTCATCTTTTTTAAATATTAACAAATCGAATAAGTAAAGATAAAAATTAAGCTTATGAGGAGAAACTATATCTTAATTCACATATATTAAAAAAATTACAATTCCTCAATTTATAATCCCCATGAAAGCAACAAAAAGTGAAGAGCAAACGCTATAAATACAGCAGAAATTACCGCGTTAATGATTGAAAGCTTGATTGAGAGTTCTCTACCATATTTCGTATATATAACCAAAATTGTTAATGAAATTAATCCTATAATCAGAAAAACCCACGCTAAGGACCATATTGTAAGGGAGGGAATATCAGTCATAATAGATACTTATTTTTTTTATAATCGGTATTTTTAGTTATGATTTATTTTTTTTTAATTTTATTAATGAATAAAATTTATAATTATAATCTATTGATATTTATTAGACTAAATTAGAATTAAATAAATCATAGAATATTATAAGGAAAATTAAGATGCATTTTCTAAAAAAAATTGTTGAAACTCCAATTTTGGAAGACCCTGCAAATAGCCATATGATTATTCATCGACACTTTTACAGATATTCGAAAGGCGATTTTATTGGTCCGGCTTTGAAAATCAGCCAAACAAAAGCAAAATTTACACTTAAGGGAAGCCATGAATATGAGGATTTGATCCAAGAATTAGTTGCAAGTGGAATATCAAATCCTAACGAGAATTTTGAAATTAAAGGAAGATTAATAAGTGGAACCGATATCAATGAAATTATTGCTAATTTAGGTCATAATTGGGATCTCAAGCAATCTACAGGTCAAACAAAAAATTTTAAAGTGGAAATTATTGACACCCTAAATAAAGATTCTTTATTGCAGAGTATTGAGGCATTTCGGGAGACAAGTTACTTTTTAATTTCATTCAATATAAACCCAAATTGTAAGGTTACTACCAAAAAAAATTTACCTCAACCTTCCAAAAAGAAAGTAGAAGAGGATGATGTAAGTAAAAGAATTCAATTTTGTACAGGATATATGGCAAATTCAGATAAAAATCTCAATTACTTAATAGATAATGCTTTAAGTGATTTTACATCTGATCTCCCAAAAAATTGGAAGTCGATAACTATTTTTAATAATTATAAAATTACAGATATTGAAATCCCCAAAAATATTACAAATTCAAAATTATTAAGAATAATGGCAATAAGAAAGGGTAAAATATTTCGTAGCTTAGATATTGATGGTGAAATTGTAGAAAAACAATATTCAATTGTTGTTTAAGGATTAAGTTCAAATTTTTCTATTGAAATTTTCAAAAAAATTTAATTTTTATCAAAGATTTATCTATTAAATTTAAAATGATAAAGTGAAAGAGGCAAAATCATATTAAAGAATTAAATCCTTTCCTACGATCTTTTTTATATATCATTGGTGGTGAAATCGCAATTTATGTTGGGATGGAATTGTTAAAGTCTGAATCTGAAGATATTACTGATGAAGATATAACTGAAAATATAAAAGAAAGTATTGAGGGTACAGATGTTGATTTCGAACCTGATGATGCTGAAATCCTAAAATTAAATACAGTCCGTAAAACACTATATAAACTTTACTCAGAAAAACTTGCTCAATTCAGACGTATAAGAGATAAATCTACAGGATGGTTTATCTACTACTGGTGGCATGAATTTGATTTACTAGAAGAAATTCTTATTGAAAAGAAGAAATTGATTGAGAATAAATTAAGAGACAGATTAGAATTTGAACAGAATAACTATTTCTTTATCTGCTATAACTGTCAAGAATCAAATATTAAATATAATTTTGATGAAGCCTTTGAGCTTAATTTTAGATGTCCTGATTGTGGAGGTCCTCTTGAAGCTCAAGATAATCAAGCGATCATTGAATTATTAAAGAATAAGATTGCACAAATTCAAAACACAAAAATATCCATAGATTAAAAGATTATTTGCTGATATGTAAAAAAATTATTAGCCCTAGTTTGCTTAATAAGTATATTACCTATTTTAAAAGTTATTCTAAACTTATATGAAGGGAAAACAGTCTGTTGATAAAATCAGATTTGGCACATGCTCAAAGGATTGCTATGGTTCGTGCGTTTTTGAAGGATATTGGGATGATAAGGCATTAGAACGTAAATTTTTATCTGCAAATCCTTCTAAAACTCATCCTTTTACAAATGGTTTTTTCTGTCCAAAATTCAAGCATCGAGAGAGGCTATTGTATCATCTAGAACGTATAAAAACACCATTAATCCGATCTGGAACAAAACCAGAAAATAAATTTAAAGAAATACCATTAAGAGAAGCTTTACAACTAATTGGTGAAAAAATAAAAAAAATTCAAGCAACTGATAATACCAAGTCTATATTAGGAGCTTTTTATGCAGGAAATTCTGGTATAATCTCTCAATATGCTCCTTTAAGATTTTTTGAAAAATTAGGAGCAACAATAACAAGCGGGGGGATTTGTAATGAAGGAGGAATAGCTGGGTTAATAGAGTTATTTGGTACATATTCTACCACAAATCCTTTTCAAATTGTAAATCCTTCCACCAAACTAATAGTAAATTGGGGTAGCAATCTTTCCGAAAGTAATAATCATGCTTATTATTTAGTCAAAAAAGCCCTAAAAAATGGTAGTAAACTTGTAGTAGTTGATTCACGACAAACATTCATTTCTCAAAAAGCTCATTTATTTCTGCATATTTTCCCAGGTACAGAGCATTTATTAGCTAGATTGACTATAAATGAGATTATTGCTAATCAAGCTCATGATAAAGATTTTCTGAACAATTATGTTGATTCGTATTCAAATATTTTGCAAGAAGTAACCAACGCTGACAAAGAGAAGCTGTTAAGCCAAGTTGGGATTGATTTTCAGACATTTTCAAATTTTGTTGATTTTATAATAAAATTCAAACACCATACCGTATTCAATGTTGGATATGGTGTTCAGAAAGATTTCTTTGGCGGGAGAATTGTAAAAAGTATAGCATTAATTCAAATAATGTTAGGAAACATAGGGAAACTCGGTACTGGGTTAATTTATTCTCAAAGTGATTTTATAAGACCAGTTTTACAGCCTCTCCAAGAATATATTACCAATATTAAAGGAAAATCGAAATTGAATAAGATTCCTATTATCAATTTGGGATCATTTTTATCTTCAGGGAATTTTCAGATGTTATTTGTTTATAATTTCAATCCCGCAAGTTCATTACCAAATCAGAACTTATTAAGAAGTGCTTTAATGAGAGATGATTTATTTATTGTAGTTCTAGATATGTTTCTTAATGAAACAACTAAGTATGCTGATATTGTAATTCCTGCTAAATTTGATTTAGAATCCAATGATTTAATATCTCCTTATTATACCCCTGGTTTGTCAATTAATATTGGTGGTCCATGTCCATATCAAAATTGTATGTCAAATTATGAATTCTTCCAAAATTTGGTATTAGAAATTGACATAAAAAACAAGGATATATTCCAAGAATCTGAAGAAACTATTTTTAGAAACAGTTTGAGAATGTTACCAGCGAATATTCAAGAAGATCTTGAGTCTAAGGGTTATTATTTATTATTTGGAATGGATTCCGTTCCCTTCAGTAATTTAAAATTCCCTACTCCAAATACCAAAATTCAATTGGTTGGTCCTCTTTTTAATTTTGGTAAGAGAGAATTAATGAGTAGATTAAATATGAAAAAGAATGAATTTCTACTTATTTCTCCATCTCATTTACATTTTTTACATTCTCAATTAGTACAACTAAATAAAAAATACTTGAATGATTTTAACAAGATTTTCTTAACATCGACCGATATACAAAAATTAGATTTAGAAGAAGGGTGTAAGGTAAAAGTCTCTAATGAATATGGCTCAGGAATATATATCTTATCAAAATCTCCAATACTGAAACCTAAGACAGCATTGATATATTCCGGTTTATCCTCTACTATACAAAAAGGTGCAAATGTTAACTTATTTATTTCTGATAAACCTGAAGAATTAGGTCTTTCTGGAGCATATAATTCTGCAATAATAAAAATAGAGAAATATGATTCTTAAAATATACAACATTAAATGATTGAATCTACTTTTTTTTTTTAATAAAGGCAATGTCACCAAGCGAGGAACCTGTTGCTTTTTTCATATATTTATTATTTTGAATGTCAGCTTCAATTGCATCAGATTTTTTTAAAATTATAATATTATAGACTTCTTCAATCTTTTTTGCTAATTTTATAGTAGGTTCAACTTTTCCCGCTTCGATTCTTCTCAATAAGGAGGGTTTTTCATTTAATTTCTGAGCGAATTGATCTTGATTTAAGCCGAGTGAATTTCTCTTTATTCTTATTTTTTTAGCATAATCGGGGGTTATTTCAAATTCTTCTGCATAGTCTTGTTTCGTTACATGTCGTTTGGGAGTATCTTTTTTAATGTATGGATAAGTCTTTTTCTGTGGGGTCCTGGTGGGAGGTTTATGAATTTTTACTCCATGTTGGGCACAATTATAACATACTGTTATTCTAGCTCCTTCTAGTAAGACTTTTTCACCCTTTCCCCAAATTATACTTCCACATACAGGGCATTCCTTATCAACTTCATTATATCGTGGTTTTGGCATGGAAAAACAATTAAAGTATTGTTGAAAGAAAGATTATATATATAAAGAATTTAATTAGCTACTCTTATAATTTACGCTTTATGTCCATTATATTTTATAATGTATAAATTTTTTAAAAATCGACATTTTTAAGAAATAATATAGAACTAACCTTAAATTTAAATGATTAAAAGTTTATTAATAATTTAAATCATATTCTTAAAAAAGTAAATTAAAGTTAGACAGAAAGGGGTATACTTTTTTTGACTACAACTAAAGAAAAGCGGAAAAAAGAAGAAACCAAAGATGGAGAATATCTTATAACCTATACCAGGCATTTAGAGAAGCGACTCCGAAATTTGGAAACAGAAAAACAATTATTAGATGCAGAACGGCTAAGATTGGAACAAGAACTCCATAGTCTAAGAAATGAGATTGATAGGTTAAGAGAACCCCCCTTAGTCTCTGCTACGATTATTGATTTTTTGGATGAAAAAGGAAGAGCTATTGTAAAAAGCTCAACAGGACCAAGTTTTGTGGTTAATACTAGTAGAAAAGTGAAAAATGAAAAATTAGATCCTGGAACACGAGTAGCATTGAACCAAAGGACATTTGCAATTATGGAAGTCTTACCAACCAAATTAGATCCTTTTGTAAAGGGTATGGAAGTAATTGATTCAATTCCAGATATTTCTTATGCTGATGTCGGGGGTTTAGAAGACCAAATGCAAGAAGTTAGAGAGACTGTAGAATTACCTTTGAAAAAACCAGAATTATTTAAAAGAATTGGGATTGAACCTCCTAAAGGTGTATTATTATTCGGTCCACCTGGAACTGGGAAGACATTACTAGCAAAAGCAGTTGCTCATGAAACAGAAGCGACCTTTATAAGAATTATTGGATCTGAGCTAGTGCAAAAATTTATTGGCGAAGGTGCACGCTTAGTTAGAGAAATTTTTAACTTAGCAAAAGAAAAAGCCCCTACAATCTTATTTATTGATGAATTAGATGCTATAGGGTCTCAAAGGCTTAAGATAGCAACCTCAGGAGACAGAGAAGTCCAAAGAACCTTGATGCAATTATTAAGTGAACTGGATGGGTTTGAACAAAGAGGAGATGTAAAGATAATCGGTGCTACAAATAGGGTTGATATTTTAGATCCAGCATTATTGAGACCTGGGAGATTCGATCGTATGATTGATTTTCCAATTCCTGATGATGAGGCAAGAGAAGCTATTTTTAAAATACATACGAGAAATTTAAACGTGGAAGATTCAATTGAATTCAAAAGATTAGTAAATTTAACAGAAGGAGCGACAGGGGCGGATATCAAGGCTATATGTACAGAAGCAGGAATGTTTGCCATTCGAAAAGATGCAGATATGATTATCAATAAAGATTTTTTTGATGCTGTGGATAAAGTTATGAATAAAGTTAAGGATCAACTTTCCGAATCGAGACTCTACTCATAATCTATTTATATCTCTCTTGCTTTTCTTAATTTAATCAATAACCTCAATCATTGATCTATGGAAGCAAACTTACTAATAGGTTTAAGACAGATTAAAGGGATTTCAGATTATCAATTCGGTAAGGAAATTACTGATATTCTTTTTGATAATATTGATCAAATTTCTTTTGAAAGATCATCAAAAACTAATAAAATTAGGTATGTGTTTTATAATAAACATTTATTGCTTATACTAAGACCTACAAATGGGTTTTTTACATTAACTCCTTTTTCGGCAAAAAAGATAATTAAGAACACTAAAGCTCCAAAACAAAGAGTTATTGTATTAAATGAAATATCTGAGTTCATAAAAAAAGGGAGAAATGTATTTTGTAAACATGTTGTGGATATTGATGATGATTTACGACCCTTAGACGAAGTTATTGTGGTAAATCAAGATGATGATTTATTGGGGATTGGGAAATTAAAAGTTCCTGTTTCATATATAAATGATTTTTCTGTCGGGATTGCAGTAAATGTGAGAAAAGGGATTTATAAGTCAAGAATTTAAAGATCAAATAATTATATTAATTACGACATAACTCAGTTAAAGTGATTAAAATTGGTAAAATTACCAAAAGAAATGCAAAATAAAGCAAAAAGCAAACCTAAACGGCCTCAACCGGTTGTAAAGCGAGACGGACAACAATTAGGGTCAAGACAGATGCGAAGAAGAATGGCACAGCAGGGTATTGATATGGATCAAATTGAAGCAACTAGGGTTATAATAGAGGGGCCAGAAAAGACATTAGTAATTGAGCAACCAGAAGTTTTTCTGATGAAACAAGCAGGTCAAGAAATGTATCAAGTGATTGGTCAAAGTGAAGAGGTTTCTCCTGAGGAATTGATAATTGAAAGTGGAGAAGCTCAGGGTGAAATTGAGTCTTTGGAAGAAATTGAAATGAAGGCTACTATAACGGAAAATGATATTATGTTAGTCGCCACTCAAGCAAACGTAGAGAAACAAGAAGCAGAGACAATTTTAAAAGAATTTAATGGAGATATTGCTAAAGCAATTTTATATTTCAAAAATAGACCATAATATAATAATACATTTTAAATCATAAACATTAAGAATTATCAAATTTTTAATATTCAAAAAGCATAGAGTTTAATTTTAAATGTCAAAAATTAAGAAAAAACCAGTTGTAAGCTCCTCGGCTATTTCTGAATTGGATACAAATTTTAAAAAAATTATTCAGTTTTCAGGTTGGTTGTTTTTATTAGGCCTTCTTGGATTTTTGGGTGGTTGGTTAGTCCTAGATAATGTTTTAAACATTATTAATTTAAATTTAGATGCTATTGAATTTTCTATCATAATTTTTATTGGCACAAATTCAGCAATCAGTTTTGCCTTAGCCTCAAAGATAAAAAATAACCTAGATAAGAAAAAGCAATATTTCCTTGATTGGCTAATAGCAGAATATATCTTTTGTATGCTTGCTATTTTTTCAATTGCAGCATATCAATGGTAGTTGTTCCATCTATCCTGAAAAAAAAAGAAAAATAGTTATTATTACTTATAATCCTCTCTTGAAGGATGAAAAACTTCAATTACTTCTGATCTTTCGAGTAATATAGCCCCGTGTATTTCATTTGAATTAAAAACATAACCATCTCCAGTTATTGCTATAAAATCACCATGTTCTGTTAAAAATTTGATTTTACCATTGATTACATAGCCAATTTGGTGTTCCTTATGATTATGTTGTGGAATTTTAGTATCTTTCTCAAGTAAGAAATGACATAACATGACATTATCATTATAAGCTAGAGTTTTTCGAAAAACTCCTTCAATCATTTCAATCGGCTTAATGTTATCTTTATTTATGGTTCTATTGGACATGATCAATCTGAGTTTCTAGTTTTAGAATATTTTTTTTGTTTAAATATAACTGTCATCAATTCTTATAAAGGTTTTACTGCCAAAATATGAATGCTTTTGCGAGGTGTTCGACATAATTTATTAACAAATGTAATTTAAGATTTAATAAATTAGAAATTGGAAAGACTCCAAAGGATTAAGAATTTTTTCGTAATTTTAATACGCAGTTTTTAAATGATCAAATAAAGAGTTAATAAATTAAGTTTAAATTGGAAAAACAAATAAATTTTTATATCAAAAGAGGTAAAATATTAACGATAATAAACAGTTAATAATTCTCTTAATTCAGTTCACTTTACCGACAAAATTTTAAGATTAATAATAGTGTTTTATTCCACTCTATAGTAAAAGAATATATTAGAAAAAAAAAGGAATGATAAACATTGGTTTTAGTATCAGATTCAGAACCATTAAAAGAAAGAAAGAATGAAAAAATAAGTCGTAAATATTTGACAAAATTATTACCTCAAGTTTTTAGAACTGAAGGTGATGTAGTCTCATTCGATCCATTAAAAATTGAACAGAGCCTTATAAATGAAACAGGTTTGGATCAAAAATCTGCTGATAAGATTACAGAATTAGTAGTTCGAAGAATAATTTCTTCTGGGATTCATTTTTTATCTGGTCCTCATATTAGAGAGATTGTTTGTTCAATATTATCAGAACAACATTTTGAAGATGAGCGTAAATTATACACAAGAATAGGTATGCCATTGATGGATTATGAGGCTATTTTAGAATATGGAGTAGATGAAAATGCGAATCAAGATATGAATCCTGAAAGCATTCATCATTGGGCTGCGAATAGAATCTCAGATGAATATGCGCTATTAAGGATTTTGGATTCTGAAGAAGCCCATGCTCATTTATATGGAGATATTCACGTTCATATGTTACGATATTTTGATTTAAGACCATTCTGCCAAGAATGGGATCCACGTATGATTCTT
The DNA here is from genome assembly GCA_048885765.1 of Candidatus Hermodarchaeota archaeon. Taxonomy (GTDB): domain Archaea; phylum Asgardarchaeota; class Lokiarchaeia; order Sigyniarchaeales; family SOKP01; genus Loki-b32. Next base: position 10,050 of record JBHLLI010000021.1, on the reverse strand, counting down.
GAACATGGTCTTCCTCCAGTCGAGAGTTGGGCACATTGTAGTAAATCAGGTCCTGCAGGGAGTTTACGTGTCGCAGTAACTCATCTTGCGAAGTGGCTTGGTATAATTCAAGGTGAATTTAGTGGAGGTCAAGGATATGATTATATTACTACTTTTTTGGCGCCTTATGCACGTAATTTGAGTAATAGAGAAATTGAGCAATCTATGCAGTGTTTAATTTTCGAAACAAATCAAATTTTTGCAGCAAGAGGAGGACAAGTACCATTTACCTCAATTTCTTGTACTCCTACCATCCCTGATGGATTGTTAAATATACCTGCTGTTGGTCCTCATGGAAAATTAATAGGAAAATATGGTGATTATAAAAATGAATGTCTTAGAATCTTTGATGCTTTGACTGATGTATATATTCAAGGGGATCATAATGGTAAACTATTTGCTTTTCCAAAGCATGAGATTAAAATTAAAAAAGAATGGTTAAAAGAATTTGAGCCATCCTACTTAAAATTAATGGAAGAAGTAGCAACAATGGGAACCCCTTATTTCCTCAATATGTGTCCTGATTGGATGCCTGATGAAATTCACAGTCAATGTTGTAGAAAATTCTTAAGTGGAAATCAAATTATCGAGCAATGCATCCTTGATCCTGAAAAAAGAAAGAATGCAAATGTTTGGGAAAATTATGTAACAATAGGTTCCTTACAGAGCGTTAGTCTAAACCTTCCTCGATATGCTTATTTATCCAAAGATGAAAATGATTATTTCACAATATTAGATCAAAAAATGGAACTTTCTGCGAGAATTCTTAGAAAAAAATGGAACTTAATGGAAAAAAGACTAAAAACGGGACATTTACCCCTATGCAGCGGCAAAATCAATGGTAAACCAATATTTAATATAAAAGATCAGAACCTTTCAATTGGTTTTACAGGACTAAATGAAGCAGTTAAAAGTTTGATTGGCTTTGAGTTGCATGAAGATCCTTATGCTTATGAGTTTGGTAAAAAGATCTTAAATTATATGGTTGCAAAATGTAATACCATGACAGAAAGAGATCAGAAATATTATTCTCTCTGGGAACAGCCAGCCGAATCAACAAGCAATCGTCTAGCAAGACTGGATTTAAAGCACTTCCCAAAAAAAGCAATAGTTCAATCAAATGGAAAAACTGCGTATTATACTAATTCTGATCATTTCAGATATGATGCTGAGATCCCATTATCCGAACGTATTATGAAACAGGGAGATTTTCATCCAATTGTGAATGGTGGTGTTATAACTCATATATGGCTAGGAGAGCAAAAACCTGATATCAGTAGTTTATGGGAACTTACGAAAAATATTTGTCTTAATACTAATACAGCTTATTTTGCATATACTATAGATTTTATTTATTGCCCATCGTGTCGGAAAATGTTTCGAGGTTCTCAATTTTATTGTCCAAATTGTCATTCTGGTGAAGTAAAAGTATATTCAAGAGTTACTGGATATTATAGCGAAGTTAATAGATATAATTCAGGAAAGCGTGCCGAGTGGGAAGCTCGGAAACGAGAAATTCTTTTTTAGTAAATTTCTTTCAAATATCTCATTAATTTCCATTTTTATCTCTATTCATCTAATCAGTTTTGGAAAGAAACGTCCAGTTTTGGAGATATAGTCATTATAAATTTCACCAAACATTTCTCGTAACATCTTTTCTTCCCCTCTAGCTTGGTAGGGGAGTGCTAGAAAACCAATCAAACCGAAAAAGATCATCCAAGTTCCAATTGCTAGAAAAATGAAAAGATTTTCAAATACTCCCGCAATATATGCTGGGTGCCGAATATATTTATATGGACCCCCAGTAGCAAGCACGTATTCCTTTTCTTTCATTTTGCTAGTACAAAAAGTGTAGTTGATATTATATATGAAAGTTAATGATACCCAAACGCCAAGTAACCACATTCCAATAATACCTATCCAATTAATCCATACTGGTTGATTTATAATGAAGATTAAATCCAAATTTCCAAATAAAATATGAAATATAAAATCAATTAATATGATATAAGAAAATAATATCCCAAATCCGACAGCTAATTGAGACCATCGCTTTGCGGGTAATCGTTTTTTATTGATTGGAACATTTTTTTTAACAACAATTGATCCTTTGGGTAATTTATTTCCTCGAATTTTTTTAACTATTGGAGGGAGTATAAATTTGATTGTCCAAATCCCAAAAATGGTGAAGAATAGTATAGAATGATTTAACATGAAAAAATCACCAAAAATGAATAAAACGATGCATACATATATAAAGATTAATTAGAGATTTTATTTTTTAATATCACAATCTTCAATTAAGGTGGGAAAAAAAAATAAAACTGTTGAGTAAAAAAAAAAATACAAATTAGGATATAGATATACATATGGTTGGTGAATATACTCTTCCTGATATCCAAAATATGATTCATGATTGGATTACAAAACATGGAGGATATTGGTCTCCTTTAGCAATGATGTCCGCTATAATAGAAGAGATTGGTGAATTAGCAAGGGAAATTAATCATCTTGAAGGTTTTAAACCAAAAAAAAACCTAAATGGAGAAGAAAAAATTGGAGAAGAATTAGCAGATGTCCTTTATGCATTAATCTGCATAGCAAATTATTATAAAATTGATTTAAATCTCGAATTAAATACTGTGATAAAAAAATATTCAAAAAGAGATTCAAACCGGTTTATTTAAATCTATTTATACTTTTCAGTTCAAGCTGTAAAATTTTAATTATTTAAAACGTTCTACTTGTTAGGTAAAATTAGGAATGTTAACTTAGTCATATATCGAAAAAAAAAGATGAATGAAACGGGTTTAGAGAAACAAGAGATACTTAAGATTTTAGCGAAGAAATTAGAAAAAGATCATTCATATCATACAGGAGAAATATTAGGATCAATGTGCACCGAGCCGTATGATTTTGCTGTCGAGGTTTATAAGAAATACATCTCAAAAAACCTTGGAGATCCAGGTTTGTTTTTAGGGACCACTTTATTAGAGGAAGAGTTAGTTAAGGATATTGCTGAGCTTTTTAATGGTATAAATATAACTGGAACTTTCACTACTGGTGGTTCTGAAGCAAATTTAATAGCAATGAGGATATCTAAAAAATTAAGACCGGACATCATTAAACCCGAAATTGTTGTGCCTTGTTCTGCTCATATATCTTTTGATAAAGCTGCTGACTTACTTGGAGTTAAACTTAGAAAAGCAAAACTACTCAATAATTTTAATTTAGATTTAAATCATTTTGAATCGCTTATTAATAGAAATACATGTGGAGTTGTAGGAATTGCAGGAACAACATCTTTAGGATTGATTGATCCTATAGAAGATATTGGACAAATTATTGAAGGAAAAAATATTTTTTTTCATATCGATGCAGCATTTGGAGGTTTTGTTTTACCTTTTCTAGAAGATTTAGGGTATAACATTCCTGCATGGGATTTTTCTGTGAAGTCAGTTGATTCTATAACTGCAGATCCACATAAAATGGGTTTGGGAATAATACCATCAGGGGGTTTTTTTTTAAGAGATTCTTCGATTTTACAAAATTTAGGGTTTGAAATCCCATATTTAGCTGGAGGTAATTTTAAACACTTGCATATAGTAGGAACTAGATCTGGTGGAACAGTTATTGCATTTTGGGTGATCATGAAGTCTTTGGGAAGGTCAGGGTTCAAAGAAATCGTTAAAAAGTGCATGGAAAATACAAAATACTTATCTAAACGAATTAATGAAATTAAAGGATTAAAGTTGGTAATTGATCCCGTTATGAATGTTGTGGGAATTACAACTGAAAGTGGAGAAAGTATTTGTCAGATTGACGAGGAATTACGAAAGAAAAACTGGATGGTTGGTAAATTTGAAAAGTTCAATCTAATTAGAGTGGTTGTAATGCCTCATGTTCAAAAATCCCATTTACAAAACTTTACAGAAGAATTAGAGAATATTATAAGAAATTTACATATTTCATAAATGAGAAAATAATTGATTAATTGACCTTATGATTTGTAATTGTTTTCTTAAAATTGATCAATGTCTCAACAGATCTGAAGTTAAAAAAAAATATATTTAGGAATAGTTATTATTTATTTAATAGAAGGTTTATTTGGGAGTATAGTTTCAAAATACTGGAATTAACAATATGGGCAAAGAAAAAAAGAAACTCGGAATTAAAACAACTAGGTATTTTACAAAGAAATGTGATAGTTGTAGTTTTGAATATCCTAATTGGTTTACAAATTGTCCTAAATGTGGTGCTTCTTGGGATAATACAGAAATAATTTCTACTCCTAAAGATACTCATAAAAAAACAATCAAAATCGTAGTAAAAATTACTGAAGAAACTTTTAATAAAAGCATCTTTACTGTAAATTTAATTTTTAGTGCAGACCAAGGCAAATCATGGTATCAAGTAGGTATGGAATCAAAAATGGATTATTATATAGCTGAAATTGCCGAAGTTCCCATCGGATCAGTAATTATTTATTATGTCGAAGTTCATTTAGAGGATGGAGAGAAAATAATTGAAAACAATGATGGAAAATACTTTTTTTATAAGGTCGGAGTACCAATTGAAGAAGCCGAACCTGAAGCATCACCTCAAGAAAGTGCAGCGATTAAGAAAAGTATTGATCAGTATTCTAAAAAGCCCCAAAAATACCAAAAGCCACCAATAGAGGCTCCACCAGAAAAACCTAGTGTTACGAGAGAAATGGTTGAACAATCTACTGTTATTCCTCAAGAAGAGAATATCAATTTAGAAAATGGTGTTTCTCAAGAATATACCATAGAAAATGCAACCATATTTGGAAAACCCCAGACTGAAATAGATCCTGATCTAAAATTATGTATTCATTGTAATTCTAAAATCAAAAAAATGTGGAGTATCTGTCCCATTTGTGGTAAATCGCTCTGATTTATTTTAAAAATAAGTTATGTAAAGAAATTACGGATTTCCTAATAAAAAGAACAAGAAATTTAAATTCTAAGTTTTTAAAATTCAAAGCTGTGATCCACATTTGTTACAGAATTGATAATCACTCGATAATGTCGCACCACACTGTTTACAAATGATAATTTCTTTTCCAGCCGGTTTTGCTTGCTGTGCTTGAACAGGCTGCTCTTGTGGTGGGAAAGTTTCTATATTTGAAACATTTGGAATGATCCGCAGTTTACTCGTTTCCTGAGATTCAGGTTCTGTTTTTGCTGTAAACGGCATAAATGCTGCTGTAACTGGGGTCTTTTCAGGTTCAGTTTTTTGAGATAATGTTTGGAAAAGGGAGGTTGTTGTGCTCACTTCTGGTGTTGAAGCAGGCTTTTCCGGTACAGTTTCAACTTTTTCCTTCTTTTCTTTTTTAGGCTTTTGTTTTTTTTCTTTCTTGGTACTCTTCATTTCCTCTAATAGTCTCTCTTGTCTTTCTTGTTCTTCTCTGAGTTTCTTCTCTTTCTCTTCCTTCTTTTTTTGTTTTTCAATTTTCTTTTTATCTTTTTTAGAATATACTGGTTCGGGTAAATAATCCATTAAGGAGTCAGACTTAGATGCAGCAGTATGCTGAACAGGAAAGAAAGCACTAGTACTTGAAGGAGTACTTTCAGCGGAAGATGTTCCAGATTGAGATTGGAAGCCCTCTGGTGCTGGAGCAGGAACTGGAACTTTATCTGTAAATGGAACCGCTTTGGGTTTGTAAGATTCTTCTCCACTTATAATATCTATTGATTGGGAAGGCGTTTCTGGAACCGCAGTAAATAGTATTTCATCAGGAGTTTTAAATTCAAATTCAACAGGTTGACTAGGTCTTTCAGTAACTTGAGATTCAGGTAAAGGAATTTCAGGTTCAAATTCAGGTTCGATTACTGGCTCAGGAACTGGTGGTGCTTCAAATTCATATTCAGGTTCCGGTTCAAATGATGGTATAGGTTCATTAACTTGGGGTGATACTGGTTCTGGAACAGGAGGTGCGGCATAATCAAACTCTGGTTCCAGTTGTTGCATTGGAGTTGGATGTGCACCCACAGCAGTAGTTGGAACTTGACCAGGACTAAATACTATGCTTCTAGAGATTAATTGATCAGGAACTCCTGAACCAATCATTAGGCATGCTAAGATATAGAAGCAATCACCCACTCCTTCTCCTGTCTTTGCTGAGGTTTCCATATAATACAAATTGAAGTTATTTGTGAATGTGTTGATTTCTTCTAAAGAAACAGCTCTTTGTTCTACCAAATCACTTTTATTTCCTACAAGTAATAATGGAATTTCAGTTTTTACATTTGCTCTTACTTCTTCAATCCATTGTGGTAAATGTTCAAAACTAGCAGAATTTGTCAAATCGAAGATAAGTAATGCTCCTAAAGATCCTCTATAATACATCGGTCTAATCGAACTAAAACGCTCTTGACCTCCCGTGTCCCATATTTGGAGTTTTGCACGAATAGGTCCTTCAACAGAGTCAATAGCAATTGTTTTTACATGAAAATCTACACCAATTGTCATCTTGTAATCTTCAGTAAAGAAGCCTTTACTAAATCTGAGAGTTAATGCAGTTTTTCCTACGCCACCGTCTCCTACAACGATCGATTTAAAGAGATAATCATATTCTTCAGCCATTACATGTTCCCACTTTACCTTTGAAAAAAATATATATCTAGTATTTTTCTAGAATGTTGAAGCTATTATATATTATAACTATAAATACAAATTTATAATTTTATTTATAAAAAAGAAATTACGTTATTTCACTAATAACTAAGAAAGATATCGTTGTAATATATATTCTAAATTTAATAAAATAAATCAATAGCTTAAATTAATTTGTGAGCTTCTTCACAAATGTCAATACCTTCAATCCATTCATTAATTTTGGCTAATTCTTTTTGAGGAAATTCATATGAGTGTTCTCGATCAGGATAAATCCCATTAATTACTTCATCCTTATAATCAATTAAAGCATGACCAATAGCTTTACCAATATTGCCAAAATATTTAAGGAATTTGGGTTTAATATCTGTAAAGATACCCAGCATGTCATGAATCACCAATATTTGCCCATCACAGTAAGGACCAGCTCCAATACCTATAGTGGGAATATCAATACTTTCTGTGATTAATTTAGCGATTTGCCAAGGAATGCTTTCTAAGACAATGGAAAAAACACCAATTTCTTCTAAATTCTTTGCATCTAAAATTAATTTTTTTGCTGCTTCAATTGTTTTTCCCTGAACTAAAAAACCTCCAAATTGATAAATAGCTTGAGGTGTTAATCCTATATGGCCCATAACTTGAATATCAGCGTCCAACATTGCTTTAATTATGGGACATATTTCTGTTCCTCCTTCAACCTTAACCGCTTCAGCACCTCCCTCTTGTATAAATCTTCCAGCATTCTTAACTGCTTCAACTTTATCTACTTTATAAGAAAGGAAAGGCATATCTCCTACTATTAATGCATTTGATACACCACGACTAACTGCTTTAGTATGATGGATCATCTCATCCATGGTAACTGATAAAGTATTTGTGTATCCAAGCATAACCATCGATAAGGAGTCTCCTACAAGAACAAGATCTATCCCGCTTTTATCAACAATCTTAGCAAATGAATAGTCATAAGATGTAATAGTAACTATTTTTTCCCCTTTTTTCTTCTTTTCAATAATTTCATTTATTGTGACTTTTTGTAAGGACATATGTTCAAATAACTATTTCCTTTTCAAAAATTTTATGGTGAATTGATTGTTATATTATGAAAAAATTTCATTATATATCTTCTCTAATGTGTTTTTTTTTGATTTTGGGAAATTAAATCCCTCGAAAAATATAATTGATATCCAATTTTGCTTTAAATCTTGTTTTATTCAAATTTTTTTGATAAGATTTTTTAATACAAGCTTCATATATTAAACCTACTAGGTAAAAAAAAACAGATTGAAATTTATGGTAGCGCCAGAGGATATTGATTTCTATTCTTTAGGTTTCAATTTTATTGAAACAAAAACTATGTTCATGGCAACACATAAAGATGGAAAGTGGGACGACGGTAAATTGATCCCATTTGGCAATTTTGAAATTTCGCCAGCATCCTGTGTGTTAAATTATGGGCAAGGTATTTTTGAAGGAATGAAAGCCTTGAGGACTAAAAAGGGAGAAATTACTTTATTTAGACCTGAGGAAAATGCAAAACGATTTAATTTTAGTGCCAGAAGAATGTTAATGCCCGAATATGATGCTGGCAAATTTGTCGATGCTGTTAAAAAGGTTGTAAAGGCAAATGAAGAATATATTCCCCCCTATGATAGTGAAGGAGCTTTATACCTTCGACCTTTATTATTTGGTTATGGTCCGATTCTAGGAGTTCATTCAGCGTTAGAGTTTAAATTTCTTGTTTTTGCAGTACCTGTTGGTCCATATTTTCCAGAAGGGTTTAAAGGAATCGACTTGGAGATATCAAAAAAGTATACAAGAGCCGCTCCTGGAGGAACTGGTTCAGCAAAAACAATATGCAATTATGCTGGGACTATGCTACCAGCTAAAGAATCAAAAGAAAAAGGTTTTGCCCAAATTCTTTATTTAGATGCAGTTCATCTTGAATATATTGAAGAGGTTGGAGCTGCTAATTTTTTCGGAATGATTAATGGTAAACTTGCGACACCAAGGAAATCAGGAACAATTTTAGAAGGAATTACCAGAGAATCTATTTTAAAACTTGCATCAACAAAGCTTGGTTTAGAGGTTGAAGAAAGAGATATTTCTTATAAAGAACTATATGAAGAATCATGTACTGAAGTATTTTGTAGTGGTACAGCAGCAGTTATCACCCCCATTGCATCGGTTAATATAGAAAGGCAATCTAGAGTATTTAATAATCGAGAACCTGGTGAAATTACTACTAAAATCTATGAATTATTAACTGGTATTCAAAGGTTAGATATTGAAGACAATTTTGGATGGATGGTTAAAGTCTGATTTCTTTCAATTTTTAACTTAATTTGGTAGTTTTTTTAATAAAGAATCAAAAGCATTCTTTACATTATACCCTGTTTTTGAAGAAATTTTTAAATATCCTACAATATTGTTGTATTTTCTTATAATATCTAAAATGTAATCATCAAAAATTTTACAATCATCAAGATTGATTACGTCACATTTCGTTCCTAATATAAAAACAGTAATATTGCCATTTTGGGCTAATTTATGAATCCATTCTTCTAATCCTTCTAGTGTACTAAGTCGTGATAAATCAAATAAAACGAATGCTGCTACTGATCCATTGACAAAATCGCTTAATAATTGTTTAAATTGATCCTGACCTGCAAAATCCCAAATTACAAAGTTATAATCATGTCCGTTAAATGAAAGTGTTTTAGAAAAGAATTCAACTCCTTTAGTTAATTCATTGTCATTATTGAATTTGTCATGAATTAATCGATTGAGAAATGAGGTTTTCCCGACACCACCATCGCCAGAAACAATAAGTTTCACTGTTTTTTTCATTTCAATACTTTCTATTTTTCTTTAAATTTAAAAAAGTACGATAAAATATGATTTACGTAATAGTAGAACATAAAAAAATTTTAGTATTTACTCATAGGTTTATTTACTTAAATGTAAAATACAAAATTTAATAAATTCAAGAAAGATGGATGTAAAATTTTTATCTTCTGCGAGTTTTTTCGTATTTTTTATAATCCGGTGAGCCATTAATTTAAAAATTTCGATTTCTTTTTCAGATTAGAACTATTGTCTAAAGATAAAAATTATATCGGAAGTTTTATCTATAATTCTTGATGCTAAAATTTACTATAAGTAAGTATCTCGACTTAAGATTAGAAAATGGAAAAACAAACATTTATGTGAATAATAAACTATTTAGACATTGTAAATATGTTTTGCTAAACATTTCTGCTGATAATATCTATAATAGTGAAGAAATTAATTCTATAGATGAAGCTATAGAAGCCTTAGATGGATCTTCCGAATTTCTAGGAAAAAAAATTGAAAAATTCAATCCAG
>JBHLLI010000020.1:0-42555 GCA_048885765.1 Candidatus Hermodarchaeota archaeon | reverse complement strand
ATAAAAATGACCCAGATCAGACCAACTCAATTAATAAAGATCCAGTATTTTTATCAGAATGGTTTTGGTACAATCGAGGGAATATAACTTATGATAGGAAACTTAACTTTACCTTATTTGCAAATCATAGTGCCCCATTCACAATTCATCTTGGCTTTTTTACTTTTAGCGTAGTCCATTATCTAATACATGTACCCCATTCCTCTGTATCATATCCCTACTCGTCACTAATTGATTTCAATATGGCTTGGGGTTTTAATGCCAGTGTTAATAATGGGGTAAATCATAGAATGTTTGAATTTGAGATCCCTAAGAGTTCTCTTGAACATTTCGACTCAGATCATGAAATAGGCATCATGGTAGGAGGTTATGGTACGTTATCATTCGTTAACTCGAGTTATTGGGTGTTTTCTAAATACATTCATCAATTTACAGAAGAACAGAGTAAGGATTATTATTATTATAATATGCTGGGTATAGATGTTCCCACTAGTGATGGAGAAAACGCAATTAATGGATATAATATTCTGCTAATAATAGGGATTATAGGTTTATGTTCGGTAATTTTGATTAAAAAGAATTTTAAAACTTTCAAGAAATATTAATCCAATTAATATCCAAGGATGTTCTCCCAACTGTAGAGCTAATTTTATTAAATTCCTAACCTTCTTTATTGCTTAAAAATCAAAAAATTGAAGATCTCATTATTATTATTATTTATTCTATTATTTGTACTTTTAATGACAATTCGGGATAATAAGATTAATTTTAGTAATTTAAATTTTAAAAAATATTCGTTGTCTCGAGACAATGAAATTATTAATAACATAGGATTAACAAAAGAACAAATCCTCAATGATTACCTTAAATTAATCGCAAAAGAATATATAGAACTTGAAAGAATAAAGAAATCTTTTACTAAAATCATTCTTAAAAATATTGCAGATTTAGATTTCTCTCAATTTGTAGATTTCCCTAAATTTTATATAAAGGAAGAATTTTTATTAAAATTAATTCACCCTGCTAACATTAGAGGGTTAAATGTAGTTAGTGTTGATGGTAGCTCTGTAACTAAGAAATATGTAAACGTGGATTTCTCATTTTTAAAAGCTATAGCAGTAAAATATTATTTTAAAAAGAACCACATAGCAAACATAGAGTATTATCCTGATCTTAGTGGTTTTAATAATTATTTAGTTCAGGGTAATTTAATTAGTCGAGATGAAATTGCAGTTGACACAAAAATTTCTATCGACATGACCTTTATGGAAATCAATCTATTAAACAACATGATTGAAAAATCTCCTAATATCGATATGATTATAATTGATGGATCGATCGTTATTATGCCAATAAATTTGCTTTTTTCCAAGGATCTTGAAATCTCACGGAAATATGACAGATTATTGAAGGAATATCATAAATTATATTTAAATTGTAAAGAAAAAGGGATATTATTGATTGGTTCAATTAAAGACACAAGAACTTCTGCTTTATGCCATCTATTAAGAGATTCGATTCAATTATTAAAACCTAGTCATTTAAAATTAACTGATTTCATTAAAGCTGATTATCGAAAAGTTATGGAATATTTTTCCGATCTTGATTTATTTAATAGAATAATGCGAAAGTCTGAAAGAACTTGTATATTTAATTGTAAAAAAGAAATCGATAAAATAAGAGATACTGGAATTAAAAAAGAAATTCCATACTATTTCCCTCTCTCTTTTTACGCTTTTTATTTAAAAACTGCTAGATACGATACTCCTTGTAGAATTGAATTTTTCATGGATGAAAAACACTCTTTTAAAAAGGCTTCTGAGAAAGCAGATTTAATTACATCTATTTTATTGCCAATTTCGAGCCTAAATGAACATTATGGTTTACCAATACCTCAAATTGAAGCTCATCGAAGAGCTGTCTTTAAACCAACAGAAGTAGATGTATTGCTTAATAATTTGACAAGAACTCTTAACAAGCATGGTATTGCTTTATTAGAAAAAAGGAGAAATCGAAGACCATTTTAGTGGAAAGTATGAATAAGTCTATTTAAATAAAGATGTTCAAAGAAGATATGCTTCTCATCGACAATTTTGTTTTCAAAACCTAATTTAGCAATTTCTTTATTAAAATCTTTTATATCAGTCCTATTTGAAGTTATACAATAAATATAATGTTCATTCTTCAAATTTAAATATGGGATTGCATCCTTTAAAAAATTAATCAAAATATCATATCCTTTAATTCCACCATCCCAACTATAGTCAATAGCTTGTTTTTCTTCTTTTTTTATTAATTGAGAGGCAGGTAAATAAGGAGGATTGAAAATCATAATATTAAACGATGATTTTAGTTGATTTGGAAAAGAATTAAATAAATCTGAGTTTAAAAAGATTATTTCATGATCGATTCCATTTTCAATTTGATTTAATTCTGCACATTTTATTGCTTCTTCTAATATATCAGAAGCATAAATCTTTGGATTAAAATTCCGGTAAGTATTTTTGATTAATTGAAAGAAAATGGCATAAATTCCAGTACCAGTACCTAGATCAAGAATATTTTTAATCTCATTTAGTTTTATGCCATCAAAAAATTGAGAATTAATATGAGATTTGAAATAATCTAGCATTAAATAGGTATCATCACTAGGAGCATATACATTTTTATAATCACAGTTGATAATTGGATCAGGAAATGTTGGCATACTTTTAGCCCAATTTTGTTTTTATGAATAAAATAATTTGCACATTTTAGTAAAGTCGTCTATTTCAAAAGTGAATACTTTTTTGTTTATATAATTATTCTTTTGTAAAATTGAGAGAATTTCTTCTTTGCAATATTGTTTATCCATTTGTTTATTGAAAAATAATTCTATAGCATTAGCAATATTTTTATTCTTATAAGGCATTATTCCAGCTATAAATTCTAAAAAAAATTCTATGCTCCCATTTTCTGAGAAGAAAGGACTGAGATTTTCTTTAGGAATCAGTTTAATAAGGGATAAATTGATATTTGGAATCGGCCAAAAACTTTTTCTTGGAATCACCGACTTCATTAATGGTTTCATAAAAGAATTCACACTAATACTGATTCGAGAAAAATTCTTATAATCTCCTATAAAAAATATTCGATCAGCGATACTTTTTTCAATAGTTAGTACTCCAATGGGTGAATTTTTTCTAAAAAATATCTTTTCTAATAATGGTCCGGTAATTGTATAAGGGATATTAGAGATTACTTTATTATGTTTAGGTAGATCAATTTTGAGAATATCTCCATGAATAATTTCTATATTATCATAGTTGGAGAATATATTTCTTAAGTATGCATATAATTGGGGATCGATTTCAATAGCATATACTTTTTTTACTGAATTTACTATTTCTTGAGTTAAACTTCCTAATCCAGGACCAATTTCTAAAACGACATCAGTTTGTGATAAATTAGAAAAATCAACAATTTTTCTTGTTATATTTCTATCAATGATGAAATTCTGACCTAAACTTTTTTTAGGTTTTATTCTCAGTTGTTTTAAAATGAGTTGTGTTTCTCTAATATTCATTTGGGTCATTCATATTTTTGAGTCTTGCTAAAGAGGTAATACTTTACATCTCTTTGAAGTTCTTTTATAATTCTCTGTGCAATCAATTTAGCTGGGTTAGAAATACTTGTCCTATCTGCAATATCTTGAAATTTTCCGAATTTTTGTCTCTCTCTTGCCTCAAGTATTTCCCACATATGTTTTTGCCCAATTCCGGGTAATAATTTTAAAGCATGCATTCTAGGAGTAATTGATGTAGAGTTATTAAAGAAATTGATGAATTCCTCTTCATAATTTAATGCTTGGTTTTCGAGAATTGGTAATATTAATGCTTTTGAAGTACTAGTTAATTCATTATAGTCAATTTTTTTTAAGACTTCTTTCAGTTTATCTTCATTTAAAAATTCTTCATAAGTTTTTTGTTCTTGGACGGCAACATCAGAATTTTTGTTAACCTTAACCTCATAAAGAACGAAATCAGGAAAAGAAAGAACTTGAGCTACTGGAGTTTTGGCCCAACTAGGTTTATCTTCTTCGGGATGACCATGCATTAATAGATCTAAGATAATGATCTCCCGAAATTTCTTTATAAATTGTTTTTTCTTCCTTGGGCCACCACGATAATCTCTTCTGCGTGGAGGGCCTCTGTAACGCTCTCTTCTTTCCATCATTACTAACTATTCCATCATTAACTTTTCTGAGTACCATTTCAAATTTTTATTATAATGAACTACATAATTAGATGGGATTACTCATTGAATTTAAAACAAAACAGACTTATAAATTTTATTTGAATTTTCTAAAATGGAATTGAAATCTAATATTTAAGCTGATTTTAGCTCTTCCATTTCTTGAATTATAACTTCCAATTGATCATCTGTCAATGTTTTACCTGTAAAACTTTTTTCTAATATCGGTCTAAGTTCTAAAATAGTCTTTGGATCAATATTGATAATGTTAATCGCATAAATTTCTTCAATCTCATACTTATCCATTAACAATTTTTTTATCTTGTTCGCCGTTTTTACATCATATTTCGCGAATTTATTCACATAATTATAAGTAATTTCTTGAAAATGAGACATTCCTTCATCAGCATCAATTTCTAATAATTGATCTTTTAAATTTTCCATTATTTCTTTTACTTCAGGAATAGAAACACTTCTTTCTTCTTTTTTTCTACCCGACATTCTACATCATACTGTTTTAAATTATTGCTTTACAGAAACAGAATTTAATCTAAGATGCTCCTTACCAATTATTAATGTTTTTTTAGAATCTCCTAATTTTACCTCAACTAAATAGCAACGTCCTCTTTGGCCAATTATTGTTCCGGTTCTACCATGATATCTCGTATGGGGCATCCCTCGTTTGTGTTGGGATGGATCTGTGATTATATCTACTTTATCATTAACATCGTAATCAATTAAGTATTTTTCAACTGAACCTAATCCTCTATCTCGGACGTTTTTCCTATGTTTGTGCCTACTTTTTTTTCTGTAGCCTCTGTGCTTTACTATTGCAATACACCTTAAAGATTATGATAAAAGTAATAATTTGATTTAGTAGAATTATGTATGATAATTTATTTATTTTTTGATTTTACCTAAACAAAATTAGATAAGGCCAATCCTAAATAGAAATTTTAATTACATCTAATTCTCTACACTTTAATGGTGAATCAAAAATTTCCTCGAAAGATGGAGTTGTCCGCCCCTCATCGCCACTGATAAGTTCTTTGATATAGGTTCCACCTTGAGTTTCAATTATAAACTCGAATAAATTTGGTTTTATAAATTTTCCCTCAATATTGTAAATAGCTTTTTCTCTCACTTTATCACTTCGTCGATGAGATACTCTATAAGGTGTTCTTTGTTGTATTTCTTTATTTTCAAATATTTTTTTCAAACGAATAAGTTTTTTGACAAATTCTTCTTTGTTTATTTTACTTTCAGACTCCACAATAGCTTTATAGATTTTTTTTGTATTTTTCGCTTCTGATTTAAGTTTGATTACTTCTTTTTTACTACTATATCTTAGATCGCAAATTCTTACCTTTTTTCTATTTTTTTTATTAGTTCTTTTTTGTATTTCATCTAAGTTTAAATTTCTTATTTTAGGATTTCTTAATTCAAGAATAAAAGGTCTTCCAGAACCTAACATCCTAACATCAATGTCTTCTCTTCCAGCACCGTGAAATTTCGCATCGCTCGCTTTAGATTCATCTAGAAATTCAGGACTTATTAAATCCTCTACACTAGTTAAATATTGCCTTCCCGTATAATCACAAAGTTCACATCCAGCTCCCATGCATTTTTTGCAGAACCAATGTGTTTGAGGGATTCCTCTTATCATTTTGTTATATCTTCCGTAAATAAAAATAGATTTTACTAGAAATTCGACTGAATAATTATTATAATCAAATGAGTATACCAGTAGAACATCGGGATTAGAAAACTCTGGATTTTGATTTAAAATTCTTGTTAATTCTTTTCCTAAAACTCGATTAAAGTGGCTTTTAAAGGATTCAGCTTCTAAAAGATTGAATTCTGATTTGAATTTATCTTCCTGGTTAATTATTTTAGAATCTGGTTTTGAACCTATCAAAAAATTATTAAACTCTATATTTTCAAGTCCTTCAATTGCTTTATTTGTATATTTTTTAAGGTTGGAAAAAATATCATGGCATAGATAACAAATTTGATATACATCGGTCTGTTGTTCAATTAAACCTTCATTTTCTAAGACTTTTTGAGCAGGATAAAATTTAGCATTGTTGGCTAGTAGTTTTAAATTATTTATTGATTCATTTTGGATAACTTCATTTCCTGATAGATAGTTTCTATGATTTTCCATGGTTATTGAAAGTAATAAGGATTTGCCTCTTTCTGAGTTTGTCGTATAAGTTCCTAAAAGAGAAAACATTCTACCAAGACAATGAACACATATATAATATCTCTGATAAATTTCCAGTACTTTATCGAAAATCATATCTATATAAATTAAGTTTTAGATTATTTATTGATTTTATCCAAGAGAAAGTGTCTTTAAAAAAATTTTAAAATAAAAATTGATTTTTTTACTTATTCTAATAAATATTACTGTTAAAAAACAAGAGTATTCGAGTTGTATTTATTTTTTAATTAGAAATAAGAGAATTGCATATGGCAAAAAAGAAGAAGATGGAAAAAGGGTTTGTCAAATGGTTTGATGCGAAAAAAGGTTTCGGATTCATTAGTGTTGCAGATCAAGATGATGTATTTGTGCATTTTTCAAATATTGACATGTCTGGTTTTAAAAAACTGGATATGGGAGATGAAGTTGAGTTTGAAATCAAAAACTCAAATGATGGAAAAGGCCCTGAAGCTTTAAAAGTGAAGATTATTTCAAAAGATAGAAGATATTAAAATTAGATATTTATATACTGGTTATCTTTTTTATCTCTTTTTATTTTATTAGGTTTTTCAAAATTAGCTGAATTCTTTTTTTGATTCCCAATCAAAATCGACTTTGATAAATCTTCTGGAATAAAAATATGCTCCAATTAGTATCATTGAGCAAAGTGGCCCCCACCAGACAAAAAATAAATAATCTCCTAGAAGAAAGCTTACTCCAGATGAAAAAAGTAGACCTATTGCTTGAAAAATATTGAGAATTATACTAGAAAATCCGCGATACAACCCGGCTTTTAATTCCCCAGTTGACTTTTCATCATCTTCGGCGAGATCTGCATAGATAATATAAGGAAACAAATTCCACCCTCCAATAGAAGCAACTACTCCGATTATGAAGATTATTCCATATATTAAATATGATTCCATCGGAATTAAGCTTATTAACGTAAAAGGTAGCACAATAATTGCGAAAAGAAATAGATATAACAAACTCTTTTTTTTTCCTAACTTTTCTATCAATTTTCTCCACAGATATAAGAAAAAAAGAACCCCAAAAATTATAATTGAACCTCCAATTATAAATTGCATATCAGTAAAATTTAGAACAGCCGTTAAAAAGGCTAGCATTGTTGGTGTTACAATAGACCAAGCAATACTTGCAAATCCTTCCATAAAGTTGAAAGATAAATAATTTTTATTTCTTAAAATAGCCTTTAAATTACTAATTAAACTAGTTTCAATTTTGTAATCTGGTTCTGTTGGCATTAAAATAGCGACAAGATAAAATAGCGGAATTGTAATTAATCCAAATATTAATACGCCAAGTAAAAACTCTATAGGTAAAGTACTTGGATTTGATTGCACCTGTGCAGCAAAATCTGTTAATACCAATAAAGTAAATATTTCTCCTATCCCTGCACCAAGATAAATAAAGAGGTTTATGAATTGTGAAGCTTTTGGGCGATCTTCAACTTGGAACTGCTCTGCCATCCATGCATTATGCACAGTTGTCACCCCATAACTTGCTTGAAAAAGTACATCCCATATCAACAACCACATGAATAAAGCTGTAGTATTTGAAACTGATAAAAATTGATTAGGAATCAATAAGAATATAAATGAAATTGCGAGGAGTGGACTAAATATTATTAAATATGGTTTTCTTCTACCCCATTTAGTATATTTAGCATCACTCAACCAACCTAAAAGAAATTGAGAAAGTGCGATACTAAGTTTTCCTAAACTAGTAGCTAAAAAGGTTTGCCAAGCAGGTAAATTAAACCCAGTACTATAAAGGGTTAATAAAGCAAAATCTACAATAGTTAAGAGAATATTTGTACCAAGTCTGGGGGTTCCAAAAAGAATAAATCTCTTTAGTTTTCCTCTATCTCGTTGTTCTATATCGAGTTCTGGCATAATAATATAAATAGCTTAAAATCTCCGATTTAATATTAGATATAGATTAGAAATAAAATTATTTAAAAGTTTAATAAATAAATTATTCTTAACAAGAACGAGTATTTGTAGGGTTTATGCAAATACTGAATTTCAATCCTCTTCTTCCCATCCAAGATCACGAAGTACAGAACCCAATGCTTCTGACTCTTCTTCTAAAACAAATTCAGTATCATACTCAGAAGCAGAAACCTCCGATTCAAAATCTGGAGGGCCTAATTCTTCAAAGGAGGGTAACTCATCGAGTGATGGTAATTCTTCAGCAGGAGTAGGTTCTTCTTTAACAAATGTTTTTTCTTCAGTGATAACTTCATCATCAATTTGCATGGGAGTATAATCTTCGATAGGGACAGGAGGAACTTCATCTTCATATATTTTGAATTGATTTTCGGTGGATGTACTTTCCACCACATGAGGAGTCTGAGTTTCGGTGAGTGCTTTAACTTCTTTTTCAAGCCCCAAACCTACTGATTTTGGAATAGAGACAATACCACTTTCAGTAGTGGGCTCTAGTTCTTCAAACTCTTCTTCGTCTTTTTCCCATTCATCCAAAAATCCTAACAAGTCATCTAAAGCTTCTTTATCTTGTTTTAAAGTTGGTTTTATAATATGTTTAGCTTCTTCTTCTAGTTTTTGTTTTTCAATCTTTTCAATTTCAGATTGTTCGAGGGAAAGCATCATCTCAGTAACTTGATCCCCTGAAATTAGTCTATTTAATTTTTTTGCAAGTTCTCTTAAATAACCTAAATAGTATCCAATACTATAAATTTGAGAAAGTCCTCCAAATACAATATATTCTTCATTAATAGCCATTAAAATGCTATATCCTGATGTATTATGCAATATGATTTCAGTTAAAGCACCATGAACAGTTGCTTGATTTAATCTTAATCCTAAATCTATTAATGCTGTACTAGATGCAGATGTAGCGTCAGCATCTAATTCCGATGAAACTGAGCTAGCTACTTTCATTCCAACTCGGGATAAAACTGCAAGATTTTCTAAATCGGTTTTTTCTTCCTCCTCTTTTAAAAGAAGCATCATATTTTTACGAATATCTTCTGCGATTGTCGACAATTATTTTCCCACCTTACGAGAATAAATACTTTTTTGGGCTTAAATTTATGTATAAATAGAAAACCTATTTTAATATATTTTATCATTACTTTATTTTAAAAATTTTAATAAATCCATTTGAGTTGAGAGTGTTCTATCAAATTTATCAAAAGAATATCCAGATAACTGCGTTATAAGTGCCTTCATTTCAACTATAACTTCTTCTGGAGTCAAATCTTCTGTGTTGATAGTAAAAACTTTTTTATGATTCGCTAGAAATTGTTTGTAGTATGAAATTATCTTTAAAAGATAATCTTTATCATCCTCATTCCATTCACTTCGGATTTTTTCTAATGAACCTCGCTGAATTATACGTTTCATAATTGTATTTGGTTCAGCGCTCAAATAAAATATATAATCCTCTTTCCATTCAATTGATTTGTATGTGTCAAAAATAAGTTTATAATCTTTTTCTTTTAGATTTAGACTCTTTGAATATACTAAAACGCACAATGGAGATCTATCTAAAATTATAATTCTACCATTATAATTATTATCAAAATTTACAATATTCTGATTACGCCTAATAAGTTGTTGAAGAAAATGTAGTTCACTTCTGAATCCGATTTGTTTGTTAGAAGAGCCAAAAGGAAAAGGAGGATTTTTTACGTATCTCTCGGGGAAAAACTTGAATTTTTTATTATCTTTAACTTTATTATCTTTTTTAAATAGATTGAATACAGTTGTTTTTCCAACACCATGTACTCCCGCTATTGATATTATAATATTATCCTTACTACCTTTATTTCTATATACATATTTACCCAAATTATCTACTCCAGACCTATAAGACTAAATAGTAATAATAAAACTATGGTTATAATAAAAAATAAATCTAGAGATTATTGATTTATTATATTTTATTAAATTTTATATTTAGGGGGTAATGAAAGAATTAGAACAGTAGAATAATAATAGATATTATATTGTAAAGAAGCCCAGCTATCATCGTATTATATATATTTTGATTTATTTCATAAAGGAATCCAAGTAAAATATACCCTGATAAATTAAAGAGAAAAAAGTATATTCCATAAGGAATTGTGAAAAACAATATCAAAAGGGAATAAGCTGAAGCAACTATAAGGATTACAATATAACTATTTCTAAATCTTTGTTTTAATGTATTATGTAAAACTCCCCGAAATACAATTTCTGAAGATATTGTTACTACACAAAGGGCTAATATTAGAAGAAAATTCCATAGTAAATTAGAGTCTCTAATAACTTGGTTATACTCTTCAATTCTAGTTGTAATATCGAAAACATCTAAACCAATATCTGACATGGAGTTAATTAACCAGTCAGAAAAGAAATTGATTAATAATAACATAAAAAAACCTAAAATACCAATTACTATTGCCAAAGAAATCTTTTTAGACTCAGTACGAAATCCTAATTTAGTATAGCTGTGCTTTTTATTATAAATGTACCATAAAGGATAAATACCATATAACAATTCAGGAACTTGGCTTAGTAGTATTTGTTCAATGGTAAGAGGCGCTGTTTCAAGTTGGAACGAGAAGGTTGCTAATAAGAAAAAGACTATCACTAATATATATATACATGTTCCAAAGACATTAATTCCCTCTTTGAGGTTCCAATTATCCTTCCTTAAAATAAATTTTTGTTCAGGTTCAAGTTTTTTATTAGTAAAAATTAACCCAGGTTTCTTTTGAACAATGGTTTTTCTTATTTCAGAGATTTTCTCTAATTCTGCATTACATATTGGACACTGATCTAAGACAGTAGAGGTTATTGTTGACCCACAATTAGGACACTTTCTCGAATAATCTTCTTTAGGTTGTGGTTGTGGTTTTAGAATTTTTTTCCCTGGTGCAATCTTAATAACTAATTTACCACAATTAGGACAATATGTTTTGTTTTCTCCTACATCTGCTCCACAGAAGACACAATATTTGATTTTTTTCTGAGTTTCTTTTGACATTGCTCTTTTTCTAATAAAAATCTTAATTATAATGTTATTTTGTAAATTATATAAACTAGAAATTATATAATTTTTGTTTACATTTTATTCAATTAATTGGATATTACATTTAATTGATTTTATTATGCTTCAAAAAATTTTCAAAAAAAGAATTAATGAGATACATGAAAAGTTTAACAATAAAAATATCCTGCTTGTAGATGATATCTCAAACTTCTTTGGACTAGAATCATCGGGAGTTTGGAAAGTTCGTGGGAATGGGGTTTTGTTACTTACAGAAGAAGAACTTTTTTTTGGAATGTGGAAACCTAAAAAAGAGTTATTAATATCTATTAAATCTATAATTAACATTTCAAATCCAAAATCCCATATGCATAAATCAGTATTTCGCCCTCTATTGAAGGTAACCTTTACTAATGTTAATGGTGAAATCGATTCAGTCGCTTGGTTTGTACGAAAGTTAGGGGATTGGAATGAAAATCTTAACCAATTAATTTTAAAAGAGAAATAATGGTTATCTATCCTTTAACTGTTTAACGGTCTTTTTTGTAATATTACTTAATTCCATTAATAAAAGTCCGTGATAATAAGAAATAGAATCAAAATATCCTTCTCCTAAATCTGATTTACCAGCATGAATTAAGGTTAATTGAGCGTTTAATGCTGCTCTCATTAAAATTTCAACTCCTTTGTAAATTAAATTTGGAGACCAAGTTCTATTAAAGGGATTAGACCACCACGTGGGGCAAGAGTAAATTCCACGATCGTAATAATATCTAGCGGTGTTATAGTAGTTTTCTATTTCCCAATCTTTTGTAATATCTATAGTATCTACAATATTCATGAGATTATTCAAACTTTTCATTAGTTTCCAATAAAACCCATGAACTCTATTATCAGGATGATCCCAGAGAGGGTAAGGAATTCCTGCTTTTAAATCTTCATAAGTTGTACTCCAACTTGATTCTCGTGGTATTATTTTTTTCTTTGCTAAAGGAAAATGGAGATCCAAATCTGATATAAAAATTGTCTTTAGATTTTCATCTTGATCTATTAATTCTAAAACTCTACATAAAAAGGTTTTATGATAATTTTTAATATGATGTCCAAAAGTCTCTCCATCTAAAGCAGTTAAAACATATGTTGGATTGTTTTTTTCTTTGTTTTTATGAACTAATTTGATATCTTTTACAAAATCTTTTGCCGAAATATCCTTAAAAGCGATTTTATTACTCAATATGTCATCCCTAAAAAATAATTGAAGTCCATTTGGAGAAGTGAAAATTTTATCGTATGGCCAATCTACAGGACACGCAATTCCACTCACTATAACCCATTTGTAGCCTAATTGACGAATAAACTTCGCAATCCCTCCTGAGATTGCCAATTCTGGCGGAAAAAAACCTTTTCTTTCCCACCTTCCGAATTCTTTTCTATTTAATTCTTCATTCATTTGAACTTGATGTAGAGCTTCTTTTTCAGGGATGAGAGGGAGGATCGGGTGAAACTTAGCGGTTCCAACGATTTCAATTTTGTTTTCAGATACTAAATTTTTCAGTAAATCCATTGTATCAGATAAACCGAATTCATAAAATAGCTCAATAAGGATTCCATTAATATTAAGAGAAAATTTTGCATTATCAAATCCTTCTAGCAATGAAAACAATGGTTTATAACATTCACTGTCAATATTTCTCAGAACTTTAGGATCTTGAGTTGGAGGCTGATAAATGTGAAGTAAAGGGGCCCAATAAGTTGTCAATTAAATTACATCCAATTTGTTGTATTTTTACTTTAAATTTCAGAATAAATAAATAAAATTCCCATAATATAAATCCTACTTTTCTATAATGGTTTCTTTTATAAAAGTACCAAAATGTGTTGCTCCAGATCCAAGGTGTACGAGTATTTTATCTCCAATTTTAATATTAACCACTGATCTTACTTTACCGTCAGCTCCGATTAATCGAACTGTTTCGGCATTTTGACATATACAACTTAATTGAATTTTTTTATCCTTGTCTAATGTTTCTAGTTCAAATCTAAGCATAGGACGCGTTTCTATTTTTATTCTTCCTACAAAAACAATTCTAGCGTCACCTTCAGAGTTTACAGCTAATACTCTATCTCCTCCCTTTATTTCACTTAAATACTTTGTTCTATAAACTTTACTTGGATCGTCGTCAGGTACTAATATGTAAGCCGAGACATCACCAGCATTTACACGAAATGGTCTGGGTGAAACAAATTGATTTTTAAGTGTCTCCGAATGAATCAAGCAAAATCCTTTTGCAGTTGAACCAACGAGAAATCCCTCTCCTATATTAAGAAGTGAAGTGGTGTCTACACATACTCTTTCACTCTCAGGGATATTTTGGATTTTTTTAACAGTTGCATCAGTTAATTCTAAGTGATAATTTGAGTGTATTAATTTTTTCAATTCAATAATTTCATTGACATTTGTTGGTTTTATCATAATTCCATCAACTCCAATTTCAAGAGTTTTTAATAATATTTCGGCATCTTTTGTATTTTCTACTAATGCAATTAATTCTGTATCGTATAAATGCATACCAGCAATTAGATTTTCAAAAGGAATTATCTTCCAGTTTTTAGCGGAAACTATAACAAAATCTACATATCCCTTTTCCGCTAACTGAACAATCTCTTGCTCATCTTCTTTGGTTTCTAATTCAATAAAAAATCCTATATTCTTGATACTATCTTTTTTACTAGTTAAATTATTGATAAGTAAATTTTTATCCTCATAAATTAAATATTGAGTCAAGATATTGGGATTTTTAGAATATAGATTTATCCATTCAATTCCCTTAAATTCATTAAGAGTCTGTTTTGTGATTAAATAATCTAAAAAATTTCTGTTAAATGCTTCTTGAACTAGCTCATTGAAATTTGGGCCTTTTGTTTCAAAATCTAATATAATTTTTTTCATAGTACTTAAATATTGGTCTATGCTAAACTTTTTTGATGAGGATTATTTTTATATATTATACTAAATAATATTAAATTTTTAAGTCCGAAACATTATTTAATTTATATAATCAGATAATTATAATTTAAAGTTCTAAATGGTGTATTGATAAAATGGGGTTAAAAAAGAAACTCTTTCCACGTAAAGGTAAAGAAAAAGATGACTTAGTAGCAAAAGCTAAAGGCCATATTCATAAATTGAATATGATGAATAAGAATTACAATAAACGGGCAGAGATCAGCAGAAAAAACGCAAAAATAGCACTAAAGCGTGGTGAAAAAGATCGAGCAAAATCCTATTTAGTACAATATAAAGCATACCAAGCAAAAGTAGACCGGAGCAATAATATTAGACTAAAGATTGAAAGACAAATTCAGGCAATCGAAGAAGGAATGCTTATATCTCAAACTGGTGATGTAATGGGAGGTATTCGAGATGAATTAGAATATATTGCAACAAAAGCATCTCCCACGAAAGTTGCTGAAATAGCAGAAGATTCTGAAGCATATGTCGCGGAAATTGAAGAAGCTGCTGAGATTTTAGCAGGTGATCCAGAAATTGATCTTGCAATTGATGTTACAGATGAATTAAACCAACTTGAAACTGAAATGCTTCTAGAGCAAGGAGGAACTATGCCTGAAATTCCTGCCGATGATCTACAATATATCCCTGAGTATGATCTTGAAGAGGAAGAAGCTGAAATCAAATCGAGAGATCAATTAAAAGACGAAATCGAAAAACTTCGAAAAGAATTGGAAAGTTAAAGCATTTTTTGTAAAAATTAATTACTTTTTGTTATGAATTAGGGTTAAACTATCTAATTCTCTTTTAATTCTTTTAAAGCAAGAACCATATTTTTTACTTTATTAATGGCAATTTGATATCCTTCTTTTTCTCCAAAAACTTTCAATGGATAAAAGCCACAATCTGGTTTAATAATTAAATTCTCTTTTCCATACAAATCAATTCCTTTCTGAATAAATTTTTTTATGGAATCAACATCTTCCACATATTCCTCAAGATTTTTGTTCATAATTGGAGCAAACTTAGATTCAACAGTTCCTAATCCTAAGATTTTATCCGTTTCCTGAAAGTGTCTTCTCTCAAAAATTTTAAAATTCTCAATATTCGTTCGGAATTCATGATCTAAAATTTTTACATTTGTGTTTAAAAGTATATCTCGTAGATTAGGGCTAATTCTACCACATACATGAATTGATGAAATTCCTTTAATTCCAGATATAGCCTTATTAATAGTGTTTATGATAAAATCTTCAGAATGAAACAAAATTTTCCTGCCTACTAATAATCCTAAAATTGGCTCATCACAAGAAATAATATCTATATTCATTTCGCTGTATGCAGTTCCAATTTTTTTTATTATCTCAGCAAACTTAACTACGATCCAATCTACCATTACTGCTCGTGGTTCTTCGAATATGATAGGTTTTAAGCCTTTAGCAACAGAGTTCTTTAATATTGTTTCAAAAGCTAAAGTGAAGGGACCAGTTAGGCAAGCTTTTGTACCTCTTATTGTTTTCTTAAGATCTGGATTTTCATTAAAATAATCTGTAATAAAATTTCCGTATTCAAGAGCAATAGGATCTTTTGGAGTTTTGAAGTCCTCTGATAAATAAAATTTTTCATCAATTTCTTCTAATTGAGGAATTTTTACAGATAAAGGAGATAAGAATTGATATGTCATAGATAATAGTTGAGGATAGCATGGAAAATCGATACCTATTTGAATTATATCCCCGAAAATTTTTAGCATATTTTCTTGATTATTGCTTAAAGGCCAGCTTCCGACAATTGTGGTAAATAATCCATCCTCTTTATCCATGAGATGGAGAATTGTAATAAAAATATAAATATGTTATAAATAAAATATGCAGGTTTAGCATATAATTAAAAAAGTGTATTATGTATAAAACCGCCTATTATCAAAATTTCTGCTACTTCTTTTGAGATCTTCAACTTCTTCAATGGTTTCTTGAAGATTTTGTATCTTCTTCTCAATTAGATAAATTTCTTTTTGTAAATTTTTAAAGGTTTTAAAGTAGTCCACCTCAGATATAATCCCCTGATCAAATTTATTATCTAATTTTTTTAGAGTTTCTTTTAAACTATATCTTTCTTTACTAAGTTCAGTCATCTTTTCATGTTTTTCTTTGTCTAGTTTGAATAATTTTTGTTTATATCTATAGGATTTATCTGGAGGAATATATTCTGAGTCAAATAAATGAGTTAAATGATTTCTATTATAATCTTGAAATATTGCTTGATTATTTAAAAAATTCTCATTTTCAAGATAGTAATCATTTATTTGATTTTGAATCTGTGGAGTTATAGTATTATTAGGATTAGTTCTCTGAGGATTATAATTTTGATAACGATTCGGGTTATATTGATTCTGTGAGAAAAAATTATTCCTATCAAAGTCTGTTATTTGAGAATTTGCAGCAAAAGGGGAAGAATGACCAGAATTAGTCGGTCTGGGGAATAATATGTTCGTTTTTGGATTCATATTTAAATTGCCTTGAAAATTAAGCCAAGGTTGAGCATTGTTTTGTGGATTAACAAAATGAGGTGTTCTGGATGACATAGGGATTTGGTTGGGATGAACACCGTAAGGATAATTGTTTTGATCGTGCAAATTATCAAAATTTTTGTTATATTGACATTTTATACTAAAAAATGAGTTAATACTTTCTTCAATAAAATTAGTTAATTCATTTAGATCTAAATCAATATATTGAAGTTTCTTTGCGGTTTTTTCATCGTATATAGTAGTTTCGTCAAATGATCTCGCTAAAAGAATATATTCAATCACTCTTGAAACAGCTTTAGGTGGTAATGTAAATTCATATTTCCCATAAGCAAATTCAATATATAATTTTTTGAAGACTTTACCTTTTTCTTTTAATCTTGTTAAATCTTGAACAGGTGCTTTAAAAATTAGTTCATTTTTGTTTTTCTTAACTCCATATTTATGTATAAACGAAAGATCGAAATTGGTTATAAATAAAATACCTTTATCCTTCTTATATTTATCATGGGTATTTAACCCATTCATTAATTTAGCATATATTGCATATACTGGCTTTTCTCCGTCTGCAAGTCTAAGTATTTTATTATAACTCTTAAAATAATGTCTAACTTTATCAATAAAATTTAGATTTTTCTCAAAGTTGTCAAATCCATCATTAAATGTTGCTAAATTAATATTTATAAAATCTTCAATAGAGTTTAAGCTGTGTGATAAATTTTCAAAAAGCCCCTCAATGATATTTATATTTGAATTTGGTTGGGAATAAATATCAAAAAAATACTCTTTATTCTGATTAACTTGATGAAAGTGAACATTAATTTTTTCGAATAAAGTATTTTGAATATAGTTAAATAATTTAAAAAAAGCTAATAAATCTGATTCCATTTGAGGAAAATGGTAATACTTATTTGGAGGATCCCTTACTTCTTTTATTTTTGACTGATAAAAATACAATTTTTCAAGAATTTGTTTTAATGGTTCAATAAACAAACGTGTGTTTTTAATTAGGTCTAAAAAGTCCTTTTCTAATTCTTCTTTTTTTTCATAAATATTAATAATTTGATGTGAATCACATTTTGGACAGGATTTTAAGCGTTGATTTACTTTAACAACATTTTCACATCCACAATCCTTGCAAACTTTCTTATTCTCAGAATTTTTAGCGTCTATATTTTTAGATTTACACTCTTGACATATATAGAAATCCACTTTTTTTTCATGAAGACATTCAGGACAACAACTGGAGCCACATTCTTCACAATAATAAGCTAACTTCACATATCTGTGACAAAATCTACATACTTGCTCTGTCATATTAATGCTAAAACCCAACCAAATAAGGTAAAAATTACCTTTAAAATCGCTATATCAGAAGAAAAAGAACTTCCAAAACATAAAAAAAGTTATATTATTCTCGTATCATGTAATATCCAGATATAATCAAGAGGAATAGTCAGTAGAAAAAAACTCAAGTTATTTAACAATTCTGACCTTTTTCCCTAAAGCTTGCCCAGGGACTCCCGCTTTTTTAAAATGAGCTCTCACAGCGCCATTGTTTCCATGTGCTCGAGTTACTACTCCTCTCAATTCCTTACCTGTTGGAGTATTCCAAACAACTGTTCTTCCTATTAATTTATTCGCATCCTTTCTTGTTTTTATATTAGAAAACACAATTATACAATGTTTCTGATGTATTGTATGGCGTCCACGTTTATAATTTGAAATTACCCCTTCCATACCTAATATATTCAATTTATTCAATGACATGTTGAATCATTAAGAGCTTATTAATCCATTAAATTAATAACAAAAATACTTCAAAACTATTAAGTTTTTTTGATTGTATGTAGTATTTTAAAAATTATCCGTTTCAAGAATTTTATTATTATTTTAATAGTTCAAAAGATTTTTGCCACGCTTCTAAATTTAACTTTTTTATATAATCATTGAAAGAATTTACTGAAATTCTATCAATTTGATTTATCAAATCGTTAATTCTTGTAACGATAGATTTTTCAACGATTCTAAGGTCAATTTTCTTATTTAACGGTTTTGATTTAGTATGTTTGCACCAGAACCATTCAGGATTAATGTCTTGATAAGGTCCTGGAGTATAATACTTCTGACCTTCAACAGGAAAGGTATAAGGTTTATAAAGGCTTACACATGGAAGAGTAGTTCCAGTAAACCAGTGAATTAATTTTTCGTCATTTTTCAAATGAGAAACTTGAGAACCTGTGGATTCAAAACCTCCGTGCATGCAAATACCTGCTTGGTGTTCTCTCAAAATTTCCATCATTAAACTTACAGTGATATTACCAATATTTTCATTTAGAAATATTGTTGATTTTCCTCCCCTAGTATAGGGTGAAGGTTTAGTAGACATGGAAGAACCCGAAAAAGTTTCCGCAAAATCAAAATCATTATCATCCTTACAGTAGTTTTTTTCTATCGCATGTTGAATTACTCCTTCCCTTCTATGGTCTCCTTTACCTCTAATTGATAACCTGTTCGAAATTGAACGAATGTTTTTGACTTTTTCAACAATCCACCATTTGTCAGCAGTTTCCAAGATATAAGCTTCTTTCGGATCAGCGATTATAAATGAATTGTGATACATCCAACTTGGATCATCATAAGCACAACCTCCTCCTTGCCCGTATGTTTCTAACAAATTGATAATAATTTTCAATGCTTCCTCTGCTTTTTTTCCTCTCTCAAGGCCTAATCTTAACAAATCCATCCCAAGTAATCCAGTATCTCTTAGTGGTTCGTGACTAGTTACCGCTTCATTTCCAATTACAACCCCATGTTCATTAGCTCCCATCTCCGCCCCCCACATCCAATAAGGCTGGCTCATTAAAATAGCATAGGTTTCAGAAGCTTGGGGAATTTCTAAATATGTACAATTCAAAATATCTCCTTTATTATATCTAATTCTAGGAGAATATGTAATTAATTGTACTTCATTAAAAGGCCTATCCGAATTTTTACCAAAAATAACACTTCCGTCTTGAGTTGAATTACCAAGAGCAATTAAAGTATCACACATTTATTTAATTAATTCCTCAGATTTTTTCCATCCATATTCATTTACTTTCTGAACCAATTCTGTAAACTCATGTTCCGGGATTTTTTCTTCTTTACTAATTATGTCTTCTATTTGTCTTATTAAATCATTTTCTACAGTTCTTAGTTTTCTATAATACTCATTTCGCTCAGGAATATCTCTTTTAGGGCGTTTCTTGTAAGTATTGATAAAATCAAAATGTCTAGGCCAAAACCAAATCGGATCTATAGAAGAGTAAGGTTTTGATTTCATAACTTTTTGGTTGTCAGCAGGAAAAACATACGGTTTATAAATGCTTAGGCATGGAATAGTACTTCCTGTAAACCAATGAATTGATTTTTTATTACTTTTTCTTAAAAGCGAGACTTGAGAACCCACTGATTGGTCTTTTCTAAGGTGCCTACATATTTCGACCTTGTGATCTCTCAAAAAATTCATCATCATAGGAACTGTGACCATTCCCTTATTTGATGATAATTGATGTAATGAAAAACCATCTCTATCAGTTATAGGAAACTGTTCTGGAAGGGGAACGCGAGAAAAGGTCATTTTAAAATCAAAATCTCTGTCATCTTTACAATATCCTTTTTCAATGGCATGTTGGACAATTCCTTTCCTTCTCATATCCCCTTTAAATCTTATTGATATATGATTTGAAATTGTGCGAAAATCTTTAACAATTTCTGCAATCCACCAATCCCCTGCAGTTTCGAGAACATAAGCTTCTTTTGGATCTGCTATGAGATATGAATTATGATAATTATACTCGTTCAAACTATGAAAACCGCCTTGTCCATAAGTTTCTAATAAATCAGTAATAACATTCAATGCTTCTTTTGCGGTTTTTCCTCGTTCAAGACCTAATCTCAGAAGATCCATACCGAGAAGTCCAATATCTTTTAAAGGCTCTCTTGTTTGTATAGATTCATTACCAATAACTACATCATATTCGTTAGCGCCCATTTCTGCCCCCCACATCCAATAAGGTTGACTTAAAATCACTGCTGCTGATTCTTTTACTTGGGGAATAGAAATATGAGTACATTTTATTTCTTCTCCTAGGGAATAAGTTTTTCGTGGAGTGAAGGTTATTAATTGAACTTCCGATTCAGGTCTATCACTGTTTTTTCCAAAAATAACATTTTGACTTTTGGACCAATTATCCAAACTTACGTAAGTGTCACACATAATTGCTCATCCATTTTAATGAATTAATTTATTATTAAATTCTATTTAAATGTATTTTTTATATAATAAATAATTTTTATAGTATCGCGATGGCATCAATCTCAATTAATCCATTTGGAAGTGGACAAGTTGCTTCAACTGTGCTTCTTGCTGGGAATTTCTTGGATACACCATTTTTTTCAAAAAATTCTCTATAAGCTTCATTCATCTCCTTGAAATCAGATATTTTTTTCAAAAAGACAGTGACTTTTACTATGTTGGAGACATGAGCGCCTGCGGTTTCTAATACCTTTTTAATCTTTTCAAATGCTGCGAATGTTTGTTCTTTAATATTTCTTGCTTCTGGAGTAGTAACTTGTCCAGATATGAAAAGAAGGTTTCCCGCTTTTATTCCAAGATTATATGGTCCGGCTACAGGTGAACCAGAATCTACAATTTCAAAATCTACCATTTTATTTATCACTTAGAAAATTTATATTATACTGTTTGATAATAACGATTAATCTTTTGTCATTAAATTAACTTTTTGTCGTATTTAAGTCATACAAATCCTATTTTAATTAAGTTTTAATAAAATTCATTTTTTAACGAAATAGACTTAATTATAATTAGTAACGTACAACGAGTTTTAGTTTTAAACTACTAAATGCGTCCAAAAAAGATTGAAATATCTTGAATGAAGAAAAAGATAATGTTTGGATATTTACTTTTGAATACGCGGGAATAATTAAAGTAGGTGGACTCGGGGAAGTCCCCGCAAATCAAGCTAAACATTTAGCTAATGATTATAATATTACAGTATTTATCCCTTCACACGGTCAATTACAAAAGCTCGGTAAGGCTCTTGAATGGGAAAAATTACCATTCAACTGCGTGGGACAATTGGATCCAGCAAAATTTGGTATAAATGAACCAGAAACGACTTATAGTATCGCGTTCTATAAATCAAAAATATATAATGTAAATGTTATTTTATTGCATGGTGAAAATCCATTTACAAGTAGATTTTTAGATGATAAGATTGTTTATAATCCAGACACTCTTAGTGGAAAAATATGCCTGTTTAGCATAGGAATTTGCTGTTATGTTGATTACTTAATCGACAATCGAAAAGAATTCTTACCAGAAATAATTCATATTCATGATTATCACCCAGTTATACCCTTTATTGGTATGAAACAAAAGTTAGCTAAAAATGGATTAGATGTGGCGTCAATAATCACGATCCATTTATTAACTTGGCCGAGATATGGGATAGATTTTTATAGAGTATGTGGGATTGACCAAACGCCAATTACTATTCATTTAAAAGATGGGTTAAACTTGTTAACTATGAGTGAAATTTTCTCAATCTGCGAAAGAATTAGTGGGGAATATCAACCGCCTACTATAGAGCAAGTAGGCGCATTTGTCAGTGATTTAGTAACAACAGTGAGTCAATCATATTTAAAGTCAGATATAATTCCTAATTGTGGAAAGGAACTAATTGAATTCAAATCTAATTTCGTTTGGGACGGTTGTGATTGGGATTATGATGAAATTTTTCAACAGGTTTTGAAAAATCATGAAAAAGAAATTAGAGATGTTTTGTATTTACCATATGATAAGAGTATAACTTTATCAGATATGAAGAAATATTTATTGACCTATAAATTATCTCATTTGGATAGAAGTCCATTAATCCAATCAGAAAAAGTTTTAAAGGTTATAAAGGAGATATCAAATGGAGCCGCTTTCATTAATGATGGATATATTAAAGCATTTGAACAATCTGGTCCATTGGTTATCACAACTGGAAGAATTTCCCCTCAAAAAGGATTTGAAACTATTTTTGAGGCAATTCCTTTAGTGATTCAAGTTATTCCAAATGCCAAATTTTTATTCCTTATATTACCTACTGATTATAGTTTGAATGAAATTCGCAGTTATGCTGAATGTGTAAAGAAATATCCTAACAACTTGAGAATTATTTTTGGAGTAGCTAAAGACATATTTCATCTGGCACATATTACCTCAAACGTTTATTGTGCTCTTTCTAGATGGGAACCGTTTGGTATTATTGCTTTAGAAGCAATGTCCACGAAATTACCTGTAATCGCAACAAAAGTGGGAGGTTTTCAAGAATCAATAGTAGATATTAGAAGTTTTCCAGAAATAGGTACAGGTATTTTAATTGATAAGGATAATCCAAAACAATTTGCAGAAGCTTTAATTTCTCTATTCAAACTAAAGGAAATTTCTGAAAAAGTAAAAAGTAAAGACGATATTTATGATATTGAAAATTTCCAACTAGTTAATCAAATTCCTGATAAAATTTTAGAGTCAATTGTGCTGTTGGATCCTAAATATTACAATAAAATTAAAGAAAACTGTTATAAAAGAGTAGAAAATAACTTCCGATGGAATATTGTCTCCAAAAAATTAATTGAGTTGTATAATACAATAAAAAATCTTCGCTTGTCAAAGATTTAGAGGTTTTTTTCATGATAATATCAAAAAAATCTGTTATTCTTATTTTAATTTCAGTTTTTGTGTTAAATTCTGCTGGTATAATTGTTTATACCTATGTTCCAAAATATCTTTTAAATTTAGGAGTAGACACAGCTTTAACACAGTTAATTATTACTATATTTCCTTTAATGGCTTTTATATTTCCCCCAATATATGGTCATTTATCTGATAAAATTCAAAATAGGTTTATATTTATTACATTTGGTACAATTGGTTTAAATTTCACATTTCTTTTTTTATTTATATTTAAAGATCTGATATTAATGATTGTTTTCCTGTTTACTTTTGGATTCTTTATGGCATCTTCAAATTTGTTGATGACCTTATTTGCTGAATTGGTTGAAGATGACAAAAAACTAATGTCCTATTTTAATGCTGCCATTGTGGGTGGGTGGTTTCTTGGAGCTCAATCTGGTGGTATATTTATTGATATCTATGGTATTGAAAACATTTTCTTATTCATTTTAATAGTTTCATTACCAGCAATAATTTTTGTTGCATTTATACGGGAAAATAGATCATTGATAATAGAGAGATATAACGCTAAGACTGAAAAAAGTAATAATGATCTATTTGTTAATAACCCTAAATTTAAAAGTTCAATTTCCCTATCAATTTTTTATGGTTTATTTTTTAGAAATTTTAGTATTAAACCAATTATGCCTAATTTAGCAGTTATTATGGGTTTTCATATAGATAATTATATTGAGATCGGATTTTTGATCGGGATTAACTTTTTATTACAGTTTTTTCAGATGTTATTAATAGGGCACGTAATATCAATCAAAAATCTCAAATTTTTTATAATAACTGGTTATTTATTAAGTGCAATTTCTATATTTGGATATATTGTATCTAATAATTTCTGGAGCTACTTATTCTTTCAAGTTTTAGTTTCTTTCAGTTACTCTACTCACTGGGTAGCTACAACAATTTATATTGCTCAAAATACAACACCAAAAAACAAAGGACGTTTTATGGGTTATGCAAATACAAGCGTTTTCTCTGGTAGTTTTTTGGGAGGTCTTTTTTTCAGCCTATTATTAACACTTACTAATAGAGATTTTTATCTTTCTATGTATTTTTTGATTATTTTTCCCCTAATTTCAACTTTAATCATATTTTTGAAATTCAAAATTCCTAAACAGGTTTCTTAAAATTCCAGAAACTAGATAAGTTCTGAAATATAGCATTTGGGATATCAGGAATTATTTCTATTTCTTTCCTTATCCAATCAGAAATCCATTTATGCTTTGATTTAAATCTGCTATCCATAAATATAATTGCCCCTTTATCAGAGATTTTCCTTATTGGTCTTCCAGAGGCTTGATTTGCTCGTTGTACTGCTGGGTATAAATAAGCAAAATTCCAACCTTGCCTATTAAATACCTTATCATAATATTTTATTTTTGCTTCTACTCTAGGAGTTGGTAAATGATATGGGAATCCAGCAATTATTACTGAATTCATATAATCTCCAGGATAGTCCTCTCCTTCTGAATTTCTCCCACCACATACACCTAATAAGACCCCTCCACCATTTGAGGCCATAGATTTGAAATCATCTACTAATATGGCATTTTCGGATGCAGATAATCCTGGTTCCTCGATAAATAATTTTTTATTATTCTTTTCAACAACATCAACAAGTCCATTTTTGAGTAATGCCTCAAGGATTTTATAGGAAGCACAGAAGATTCCAATATTAGCAGGAGTGCTTTGTAGAATTTCATCAACTTTTCCTATCATTTTTTTAAACATTGATGGATTCCGACTATCTCTTTTTGTATCTACTCCCTCTGTTATAAGGGCTTTAATATTTTTGTTGTTAAATGGTGAGTCTGCAATTATTCCTTTATAACTCTTACCACATTCATTCAATCCCATTAAATTATTATATACATATGGATTTACTGTTCCTGAGAGATTCAAGCATGTGTATCCCTTCTTTAAAATAGGGATGGCAATTTCTCTTGGATCTAACGCTACAATTTCAAGAGATATTAGATTTTTTCCTTTATTCTCTTTAATATTATAACAAAAAAAATAATTTTCTCGGGAATATGAGTCTAACCACTTCAACCAAAATTCTGCTAAAGATCCAACAAAATCTCTAGAGATTTCTCCATTTGCCAATTTTTCTTCATGAATTGATAAGCTAAAATCGTATAATTCTTCAACAAAAATCTTGAATTGATTAAGATCTGAGAATCCTAATTTTGTATAGATTGAAATCAAAAATTTTTCTGGTTTTATTGCTCTTTCATTAACTCGCAAATTACTTTTTGTTCTTTTTAATTGATCTAATAAAATTTTTACGAAACTTTGCATTAGGATAGGGGATCTATACATTTCAAGATCTTTTAAGCATATTCTCAATGAATATGGTGTAATTTTTTTTGAGTTAATTTCTGTTGCAACATCAATTATATTGTGACATTCATCTAATACCAAGATACAATTCTGAAGGTCTTTTCCAATAAATTCTAAGAAAGATTCACGAATAAAAGGATTAAAAATCCATTGATAATTACAAATAATAACTTTCATTGCTTCTAGTAAGAATTTACTTAAGAAATAAGGACAAAATTTATGCTCTCTACAAAAATCGATTAAATCATCTGCATCGATGGGTTTATTAAATAATTCTGGTGCAATTGATAAAGGATTTTCACTTTGTCCCTTTTTTTTTAATAAATTTAGAAAATAAAGACAGTTCCGATTTTTTCTTAGGTCAGCACAAACGGACATGGCTTCTCTTGGGGTTAATTTGAGAGACAACAAAGTTTTATTTAAACACATTTCATTTCTGCCTCTAATTGAAAGGCCATTTAACTTTACCTTAAGATTATTTTCGCTTGTTTTTTGTGAGATTTTTATTAATTCTTTAATTATTCTACGATTTTGAGAATGTGTCCTACACATGTAGATAATTTTTAGATTTTTCTCAAATGCTAAAGGAAGTAAGCTACTTAAAGCAATAATTGTTTTTCCTGTACCATTAGGGGCAGATAACAAAGTTATTTTTTTTGATCTTGAACTTTCTTCAATCAGTTTAGTGATTTTTTCTTGTTCTTCTCTGAATTTCTCGTAAGGGAAAAAATATAAATAGTTTATTTTGGTACACCATAAATTAAATTATAATTTTCATACTACATTAGAATTTATATTACTATAGACCTTAAAAATTTAAAAATTTATTATGTTAATCATGTAATATAGGATTTCTTGCTGCTTGAACCGCATCTAAGCGTTTAACAAATGTATTGTGGGGTGCTGTTTTAAGAATTTCAGGATTATTTTTTGCTTCTTCATAAATTTTATTCATTACTTCAACAAAGTTATCTAATGATTTTTTCGATTCAGTTTCAGTGGGTTCTATCATCAAAGCTCCCGAAATAATCAATGGAAAATATATTGTAGGTGCATAAACACCATAATCAAGAATACGTTTCGCTATATCTTCAGTTGTCACTTCATTAGGTATATCTCGATCGGAAAGAACAAACTCATGTTGACAGATTCGATTAAAAGGAAGGTTAAAATTCTTTTGTAATAATACTCTTAAATAGTTTGCATTTAAAACAGCGATTTGGCCAACCCTTTTTAAACCTTCAGCACCTAAGGCTAAAATGTAAGCATAAGCTCTAATTATTACCCCAAAATTACCCCAAAAAGCGCGTATTCTTCCTATTGATTTTTCATTATTCTCTTTACATATAATCCCTTGTTGTGTTGAAATTAAACAAGGTTCTGGAAGAAATGGGATCAACTCATCTACAACTCCAATAGGACCCGATCCTGGACCACCACCACCATGCGGCGTAGAAAAAGTTTTATGCAAATTTAAATGGATGATATCAAAACCCATATCTCTAGGACGACAGACTCCTAACATCGGATTTAAATTTGCTCCGTCATAATAACATAATCCTTCATTTTCATGAACAATTTTTGTAATCTCCACAATTTGTCTATCAAATACTCCTAGTGTATTAGGATTAGTAAGCATAATACCAGCAACATCACCTTCTTTCATGACAAATTCTAATTCATCTAATGGTACTTCTCCATTTTTGTTTGATTGTATTTCTATAATTGAAAATCCAGCCATCTTTGCTGATGCAGGATTAGTTCCATGAGCAGAATCAGGGACTATAATTTTATTTTTTTTAATACCCTTACTTTCAAAATATTTCTTTATTATTAATAAACCCACTAATTCTCCATGAGCTCCTGCTGCCGGTTGCATTGTAAATCCATCCATACCTGTTATTTCTCCTAATAATTCAGAGATAAAATAGAGTAATTCAAGACACCCGCTATTCTCTTCTTGTAATGGATGAATTTGAGCAAATTCTGGTATCCTAACAATATTTTCATTTATTTTAGGATTATATTTCATAGTACAAGAACCTAATGGATATATACCTGTATCCACACCATAGTTTCGGTTACTAAGACTTATAAAATGACGCACGATTTCAACTTCTGGAATATTAGGGATTGGTAAATCTGTCCTTTGGTAAGAATTTGGTAAAATTTTATTTATATTGGTTCTTTCAATATCCATCTTAGGAACAAAATTAATTGATTCATTCCCTGTTTCTTTTTCAAAAATTAATTGAAGATTAACATCCACGATTTTCACTCCTCCACTTTTTCCTTAGAAGCTAATTGAGCAGCTTCAAGAAATTTATTAATTGATTCTTTTGAATTCATTTCAGTTACGCATACTAGGGCTACATTTTTCATTTCAGGAAAATAATTTGAAATTTTTAATGGAGGTAAAAGTTCTAATTGACGACAATGGGTAGTTAGGGAATCAATATTAGGACATTTTACAAGAAATTCATTGTATGTAGGTTTTTTATTCAAAATTTTATATCCATGAATTTCACTTAGTTTCTGTTTTAAAAAATGAGTTTTTTGAATATTTTGAAATGCAACCTCTTTTAATCCTGTTCTACCTAATGCCAAGAGATAAGTTAGTGCTGCTAAAGAACACAATGCTTGGTTTGTGCATATGTTAGAACTTGCTTTTTCTCTTCTTATATGTTGTTCACGAGCTTGTAGTGTTAAAATAAAACCATCTTTATCTCCATTTATTTCCTTCGTTTTTCCAATCAATCGCCCTGGCATCTTTCTTAAATATTTTTGTTTAGCAGTAAAAATTCCTAATCCCGGCCCCCCAAACGTCGGTGTAATACCAAATGATTGTCCTTCTGCCACAAAAATATCAATATCTGTTTCTCCAGGGGGTTTCAATATTCCTAAACATGTTGGATCTGTCATTACTTGAATTATCAAACAATTAGGATTATTATTTCTTATAATGATATTTATCTTAGAAACATCTTCAATATCTCCAAAGAAATTTGGGCTTTGAAACAATACTGCTGCTATATCCTTTGATAGGTGTTCCATTAAATTCACTTCATTTGCAGAAATAATGTTAATATCTTGTCCCCAACAATAGGTTCTAATAACTTCTAAATATTCTGGATGAATTCCTTCAAGTAATATAATAGATTTTTTCCTTGTAATAATTGTTGACATAATAGCTGCTTCAGCCAGAGCAGTTGATCCATCATACATGCTAGCATTAGCTACATCCATTTGAGTTAATTTAGAAATTATTGTTTGATATTCATAAATAGCTTGTAAATAGCCTTGACTAGCTTCTGCTTGATATGGCGTATAGGCAGTATAAAATTCGGATCGAGACATCACAAAATCGACCAAGGAGGGTACGTAATGAAAATAACACCCTGCTCCTAGAAATGAACTTGAATATAATTTATTTTTTTCAGAAATTTTCTTTAATTGACGTAAAATGTCTGGTTCAGATAATCCAGATGGTAAATTAAGCTTTTCAATAATTAAATCACTAGGGATATCTTGAAATAATTCCTGTAAAGATTTTACACCAATTACTTTCAACATTTCTTCAATTACTTGGTTATCATGAGGCACAAAATCCAATTTAAACAACTCATTTAATTATTCAAGAATTAAATAAAACTATAAAAAAAAAGATTTTAATCTTTTTCATTTTGGATTATTTCTTTATATTCTTCATTAGACAAAAGCTCATCTATTTCACTTGGATGAGAAAACTTAATTTTGATCATCCATCCTTTTTCATAGGGGGATGTATTAACTACTTCTGGATTATTTGCCACATCATCGTTAATAGCAATGATTTCTCCAGATAAAGGCATGATTAAATCACCAACGGCTTTTACTGATTCAATTTCCGCTACGTTACTTCCTTTTTCGAACACCATACCAATTTCTGGAAGTTCTACAAATACAATGTCACCTAATTGATGTTGGGCAAAATCAGTTAATCCAATAATTGCTACTGAATCTTCAATCTTAATCCACTCATGAGTAGAAGTATATTTTAAATTATTAGGTAATTTATAATCCATAATTTTTCACCTTTTCGTCGTTAAATATTGTTGTTCTTACACATTACGGTAAAACGGTGTAGTAGTTATTATACCTCTTAAGAGTTTATTGCGAATTTCAATTTTTATTTCTGTACCTACTTCTTTATATTCTTTTTTCACAAGTCCTAAACCGATTGTCTTTTTGAGAGTTGGTGAATATCCTCCAGAAGTAACAAATCCAATTTCATTATTATTTTTAAAGATTTTGAATTTTTCTCTAATAATGCCTTTGTCAATTAAATTAAGACCTACTAATACTCTCTCTGTCCCCTCAGATTTCTGCTTCAATAAGATTTCTTTACCTATATAGTCAATTTCCTCTTTAGGCTTCACTAGCCAAAAAAGACCTGCTTCAATGGGAGAAATAGTATCACTTATCTCATGACCATAAAGTGAATAACATGCTTCTAGTCTTAAAGAATCTCTTGCTCCCAATCCTGCTGGTTTAGCTCCAGTATCAATCAAATCAGCCCATATCTTTTTTGCATCTTTATTTTCAAAAGAGATTTCAAATCCCTTTTCTCCGGTATAACCAGTTCTAGCTAAAAAAACAGGATTTTCTTTAATGGAACAATGAGCAAAATAAAATCTATTAATTTTTGCCAAATCTACATCAACTAAGGGTTGTAGTAATTCATCTGCTTTAGGCCCTTGAAAAGCCACACGAGTTCTTTGTTCTGATAGATTTGTGATATTTATATCCTTTTTTCCAATATGATCATTTAACCACTTTAAATCTTTATCGACATTAATTGCATTTACAATCATTCTAAAACACTCAGGATTTTCCTCATAATATACGAGGTCATCAACAACAGTCCCATTTTCATAACACATGCAAGAATATTGCCCTTTAGAGGGTTCTAATAA
The DNA here is from genome assembly GCA_048885765.1 of Candidatus Hermodarchaeota archaeon. Classification (GTDB taxonomy): domain Archaea; phylum Asgardarchaeota; class Lokiarchaeia; order Sigyniarchaeales; family SOKP01; genus Loki-b32. The sequence goes on along the minus strand of JBHLLI010000020.1, from coordinate 11,457 downwards.
ATTAAGATCATTTATCATAATATATTGAAGAAATTCAATTACATCTTTCCCCTCAAGAAGAAATTCTCCCATATGTGATATATCAAAAACACCAGCGTTAGACCTAACTGCTTCGTGTTCTTTTATAATACTTTCATATTGAACTGGCATCATCCAACCAGCAAAACTAACCATGCGAGCTCCATGGTTTATATGAGTCTCGAAAAGAGGAGTCTTTTTATTATCTGTTGGTTCAGTGGTCATAATTTCTACACAACATTACAGTACAAATGTGTTTAGTTTATATAGTGGAATAGGAGAAATCATAAAAATTTATTTATTAAGTATATTTTAATAAAGAAAATGAGTAAAAAAAATAATAATAATCATTATTTATCATTAAAAGACATTATATCTGAGAGTCTTTTAAGAGATTTGAGTTTATTCATTTTTCTGTTTTTTTTAATCCTTACTCAAGGATGGGAAAATATACTTTTACTTTTATTTCCTTTAGCAACATTTACATTTTCAGTATTCCTTAGAATTTTAAGTAGTAATAAAGAGAAAACAGAATTTACAAATAGTCTTATAATATATTATCCTTTAGGTGTAGAGAGAAAAAATGCAAATCGTTTTTTCTATTGTACACTATTCCAACTAATATTAATTTTTTGGATCGGAGCAGAATCTTTATATAATTCTCACATTGTCCATAACTATTTCTTATTTTTTTCAGGATTTCTAGTGTTTTTATATACATTCGCATTTTTTTGGATTTTTATTGATGCATGGAAATATACAAAAATAGAAATAATAACTGAAGGTTTATCAAAAGATGAGAAAAATATAATTTCATATCTTTCATTAGGATATATCAAACTTTTGGCTTACATCACGTTTTTAATTTTCATTTTTTTAAATATAATAAACGTGATCTCGCTTTTTCTCACAATTTATAGTGGTATTGGAGTTCAAATTATACTTCCAGGTGCTCAAATTTTAACAATTTCATACTTTTTCATTGGATTTCTTTGTTTTTCACCCGCTATAACTATTTTATTCTTTTTTAAGAATTATAGAATTATTAATAGCATCAATAAAGAGAAATTAGATAAAATTCTGGAGCCATTACCTAGGAATCTTCGATTAAAAATAACTGAAAACCTTAAAGCATTGAATAATAAAATAAAAGCAGAATTAAAAAGTGAATAAATAAGTATTTCTATTCTAAATGCCCTTTTTTTTTTAGAATAATTCTTGTTAGCAATTCAAAAATTTTTTGGTTATTTTCTCCACTTTTTGAAGAAGTTTCAATAAAATATTTAATATTATATTTTTCTTTAAATTTTTCAGCTTGCTCAATTTCAACACTTCTCCTAATGTCTGCTAAATCTGCCTTTTCCCCTACTAAGATAAATACAGGATTATCAGCATTCTTACTGACGATTTGGTACCATTCCTCTAAATTGTCAAAACTACTCCTCCGTGTAATATCATAGCATAATAAACACCCTGTGGCGCCACGAGAGTAATTAGGTAGAAAAATCCTGAATCGTCTTTCCCCTGCAAAATCCCAGATTTGAAGATTAGCAGAGATTTTTTTACTGATTTTAATTTTATGAATTGCGAGATCCGTTCCTATAGTAATTTTTTGTGGAATAAATTGTCCTGTAGTTAACCTCTGTACCATTGTACTTTTACCTACACCACCATCTCCCACAACAACAATTTTAAAGAGAAGCTTTCGATTAGACATTCTTTTTGACTTGAATTGAACAATTAATATTTATATAATAAATATTAAACGTAAATAATTTTTCTTTCTATAAATAATAGATTAAACAGATTTTATATTTTAGGTGCTTAGAAAATATTGAATTTAAAAAAGAATAAGAAAAAATTAAAAATATTATATTAATCTTCTAGAATATCTTTAAGTTCATCAACATTAAGATTTAGATATTTAGCGTTTACTAATTCCTTACCTAAAAGAGTTAAGAAATTTTTCTTTCGTTTTTTATTAAGAAACTTCTTCATTTCTGATAAATCGGGATTTGGATCAATAATTTCAATCAATTTATTCTTAACTGCATAATCCACTAATTTTTGCCCAACATCAGTTCTAATAATTAGGAAAGCTTCACCAGAACCTTTTGGAGCACCCCAAGGGGAATAAGAAATATCTGAGAATTCTCCTGAGAAATCAGTACAATATTTACAACCCGTCATTCCTCCTGATGAGCACGCATAGGCAATTCTTAATGAAGTACGTTCTGCTCCTGTGTTAAAATCTGAAGTTAGAATTTTAGCGAGTCCCTGAATATGACAAGGATTGGCTAAAATACCTATATCGCGTTTATATTCTTTGTAAGCTTGTCCAATACCAGTAACTAGAGGCCCAGCATTTTCCATTGTAGCTTTTGGTATGTAATTTTTTGCATCTTTTACATTGTCTACAACAACAGGAAAAGCTACTGGAGGTTTTTTACTTTTAACATCACTTAGAACCATATGTTTTATGATTCCTGCTTCAAAGCCTGCAACAACAAGATTGTATAATATTTCATCTTTATTTCTTGATTTAACTTGAATTATATCATTATAAACTCCAACAGCTAGGTCAATGCGCGTTTTCCCAAATAGCTTTTGTTCTATCTCTGAAATTGGAAGAAAACTTCTTGGACATGAATTATAACAAAGCCCTACAGTTTCAGCGCACTCATCTACGACGAAAGCTTCTCCAGTTTCTTTATTAAAGTCCATATGAGGACAAAATGCATTACATGAACCACAGTGGATGCACAAACCAGCATAAATTACTTCATTTTCAAGATCTTGGCTTGATTTTTCGACTTTCATTCATATTCACTAGATATGCTTTTATTTTAAAGTGTGAAATTTCACACTAATTGAAATCTCACACCAATAAAAAGGTTTGTTATATAGTATAAAGTAGAAAATAATTCATTATTTTTTATTAGGATAATCTTAGTTTGATAATAATATTGAGATTTAAATACATCGATTAGACTAATTTTTATCCTTATAAAATGACAATCTATACCCAAATTTATAGAACATAGAAATTAATTACCTAATTGAAAAATTAGAAGAGTATTCTTTCCTTAAGTTTTCTCAAGTTATCAGAATAAGTAGGACAATGTTTACACTCTGGAATCTTACATAGGAATTGTTTCTTAGGAAGAATGCAGGTATTTTCAAAAGGGCAAATAAATAACCTCAATTTAGAAAGAAAATCTAACTGAAGACTCATTATAGTAATCTTTTGTAAATATTTTTAAATAAAAAACGCGATTTGTTCTTTTTAAAATATTGGAGAGCGAAAATTTTATAAAGAAATTACTTATCTCCTCAAAAGAGCTAGTTATTTAAAGCAAAATTAGAGTCAACTCTAGCTTTCTTCTAATAATCGAGAACAGGTATCATTGAGTTTTTTTATTAAATGATCACGATCTTTCCAAGTAATCCAAGTACTACCTGACTTTTCAAAATGAAAACCATCGTATTGTTCGCTTATTTTGGTTAATGTTTTTTTAACAAAACTCCATGAAAAACCTGTTTGTTCAACAATTTCGGCAATGGCAACTGGATGATTTATTTCAATAGATTTGTTGAAATAGTCAATAATTTTATCAAAACCAGACTTCGGGCTATCCTCTTCTTCAATCATAAATCATTCCTCCATCGCTCTTTTTTTTAGATCTATTTTTCAATTAAACTATAGATTATAATATAAAATAATTGATTAATGTTTTTTTGGGTTTTAAAAAATTAATTGCCAATAGAAATAAAACAGAGTAACAATTTTTTAGTTCTCTATTTTCGCATTTGAATGAATTTACCAGATTTCATTAATTCACATGGAGTAAAATAGTGTAAATTTGATTCTCTGACGAAATCATCGAGTAGTTTCACCCAATTTTCATATTTTCTTTTTCCCATACCAAAAGGACCAGGCATATCCATTCCAGCTAGCATTGTATCGTCAATAATTTTGTATCCAGAAACTACTTCTTCCTCCAAGAGTTTACATCCTTCATTTAGTTGAATTGCCATAAAAAGTTCGAGATCGAGGATATTTGCTTTTGTATCTAAGTTTATCAATGGTTTTCCCTTAATCCACTTAAATAATCCCTCTCCAGTTTTTCTACCTAATTTTCCTTCATTCACTAATCTTGTAAGAGTTTTTCCAGGAGTAAAATCGGTAGAAACAACTTTTTCAAAGTATTTCAAAGTGTTATAAATTACATCAAGACCTAAATAGTCCCATTTAGCAAATGGTCCAATTTTCATTATTTCTTTTACATCAGCATCCAAATTTTCTAAAGGTATACTTTTCTCCATAGCAAAATCAAGAAGCCAATTTATATAAGCACTAGTTCCTAATGTCAGGCGATTTACAATAAATCCTGGACTCTCTTTTTGAAGAACTGGTAAAAATCTTTTTCCCTTGAGAGCAGGCAATTGAGAGCAAAGTTTTTTAGTAATATCAACAGTTTTTTCCGAAGTTTCTCTCCCTTTTATAATTTCAATTAATCTAAGTAGTATTATTGGTGTAAAAAAATGACATCCAATAACTTTATCAGGTCTTCCCGATAATGATGCTATTTTTGTTATACTCATGGTAGATGTATTTGTAGCTAAAATTGCATGTTTTGGAGCAAACCTTCCCAATTTTTCAAAGAGTTCTTGCTTTAATTTCATTTTTTCAGGAATTGCTTCAAATATATAATCAACTTGAGAAGTAGCTTTTTTTAAATCAATCTCAGTTTTGAGATTTTTCAAAAGAGAAGAAACTGTAAATCCCTCCTTTAACAACCCTTTTGTTTCCAACTTTTTCAAACCATTTTGAATTTTTACTACTGCTGATTCAAGTATTTCACTATTTATATCATTTAAAATAACATCCTCCATTCCTCCCATCAAAGCGACTTGAGCAATTTCATGACCCATAGTCCCAGCGCCTATAACAGCAATTTTTTTAATAGGGTTCGTTTTAATCATGTTATTAATCATCAAATCTAGTAGAGTAATTAATTAATGATTTAATCCACAAAAAAAAGTAATTTTGACTAAAAGAAAAATATTGAGATCAAAAACCAAGAAAGTAACATTGTTCCTATTCCGAGAAAAATTGAAATTGGTAACCCAGGTAAGATTTTGTTTCGTTTCAAACCTGAAATTGTAATTCCTGTACCAATTATTGTAGCTAAAGCAGTTAAAACCATAACGATCAGATTATTTGTTTGGACTAAAGCACTAGAAGTAAGCATACTATAAAAAGCTAAATCTCCAATCCCAATCTCGACTTTTGAAGTGTCATATTCATATTCTCCTGTTTTTATCTTTTCTTGAAATTCTTGTTCTGATATAACCACTTCTTCCTCTGGACTCGATGCAATATCAATCAATTGTTTGATTGGCCCACGCTTATACAAAACAGCAAAAATATCCCAACAGGAAATCCCGATTAATATAGCTAAAGTTGTCCATAGAGGCATTAAAACTCCCATAGAGGCTCCAATCAATAATCCTATATATAAAACTATAAAGTTTTTAATTTTTATTGATTTTGAAGTAAAATATAAATATAACATTATTATGGTAAAGAAAGCAGCGAGGAATATCAATTCATAATAAAAAACATAAAAGACAGTAGGTGAATTTAGAAACATCAAATATAATATAATTTCCCCAAAAAACCAAGTTTGGAAAAAACCAATCAATCCAAAACTGAATCCAAAGATATACATTAGTATTCCAATACCTTTTCTCTTAATTATGAATATGATAATAAATGCCGAAATACCAGCTAATGCTGTATAAATAATTCCATTTAGAATTCCTCCTAATGCTCCATATTCACTTTCTGAAATATATCCCCCATCGATTTGGATTCCTGCTTCAACGTATGTTAAATAAGCCAGAATTGCTGAGATTAAAATTACTATAGCTATTGGTATCGGATAAAAATTTCTCTTGATTCTGTATGTGGGAAAAAAATGTGGTATAAAATCCTTTTTTACTACATCTACATCATTTTCTTTCGCATTTATAGAGTTTTGGGTATTTCTTGTCTCTATGTTTTTTTCCTTTGAATTTTCTTTTAAATCTGTCATATTTTCATAAAATTGATTATAAAAAATATTTAATCTAATTTATAATAGAATTTATGACTTAAATACCTATTAATAATAAATTTAAACCCTCTTTTACATGTTTATAAAGTACAGAAGAAACTTCTTATAGTGCGTAACCTTTAAAACTCTGATAATGCCAAGATTTCAGAAATATGAGCAAAGAATATGCAGATATAAAGATAAATTAAAAAGTTTAATTACTAGAATAGGAATTTCTTATACGGATGAATTTGTATTACAGAGCGAAACACCAAAAAAACTTTCACTTCCTTGTCATATAGGAATCTTGTTTATAGGAGAATATAATGAAGATCTTTTTGAAAGAATTCGAATTTGTTTATACAGAGTATATGATTCGTTCTTTTTTTCTATCAAAAATATGGGGACTTATAATTTTTCGTTAGAATTAATTTCCAAAGGAGTTAGGAAAGAATATCGAGAAACAAAAAAATCAGCAGGCAAATTAAAGATACATCCGACAAATAAATTTTACCAGATTTTAATCGATAAAAGAATAGAAGAAAACCTTGGGATGGTAATTGCAGTAACGGATCTTCCTTTATATTCTAGTAATGATGATAATATCATATTCTTATTTGGAGAAACTCATTTAAAACATCGTTGTTGTATAATATCTTCGTTGAAGTTAAAGGAGCAGTTCTATAATAGGGCACCAAATTTGAATGTTTTTGAAGAAAGAGTATTAAAAGAAATAATTCATGAAATTGGGCATATCATATTAGGATCAAATCATTGCACGAATAATTCATGTGTTATGCGGTTTTCCCAGAACGTAAAAGATATTGATGAGAAATCTATTGAATTTTGTGAAAGATGTAAAAGAAAACTGGTGCAAATTAGAAAAGATTATAATTTTTAAAAGAAACTAAAATGTTACAATTGGTAATTTATGAGTAAATTCCTTAACTAACTCAACTCGTTCTTTTCTTTCTTTTTTATAGTAACGAAGGGGGTAAAGCTCATTTATTGTGAATTTATAAAGTTTTACCCAAGTTTTAGCTACTTTACTGATTTTGTAGTTTTGTGCAACCATTTTTGAATTCATAGCCATTTCTGCTCTTAAGTCGTCATCCTTAAATAGTTTTACTACCCGATTCTTGAAATCGTCAAAATCATTAGCTAAATATCCGGTTTTACCATGTCTAATAACATTAGATATTCCAGTAGCATTTGCGCCTACACAAGGTGTTCCCTGCGCCATCGCCTCTATTAAAACTAAACCTTCTGCTTCTATCCATGACCAAAGACAGGCTAGATCTGCTGTATTATATAATTTTAATAGATCTATAAAAGGCACTCTACCTAAGTATGATACAATATCTTTGTAATGTCTTCTCTTAATCAATTTCTTGACATGACCACTGGAAGGACCATCGCTTCCTACTAGAACTAGATGTGTATCGGGAACTTCCTCATGAATTTTTTTGAATGTTTTAATTATGCTTAACTGATGCTTCTCAGGAGATAATCTTGAAGCATATAAAAGAATTTTCTTGCTATTTAGATTATATTTATCCCTTATACCATTTTCTTTTACATCATTAAAGTACAAATCTGAAATTCCATTGGTTAAACAAATTATTGGTTCTTTAAATCTTTGTTCTCTCAGTAAAATCTTTTTAGATTTAGTTGGGACAGAGACAAGATCATACTTATCTAATACATGCCTCTCATAACGCCAGACCCAATCTAGTCTAGAAAGTAGTTTTCCAAAAACAGGAATATATTGAGCTGTATAAAAGCTAAGTGGAGAATTATGAGTCCCCGCCATTGGTATTCCTAAATATTTTGCCCAGTTTATTGCCATAGACCCATAACTGGCATGAGTATGAATATGAGCCATATCGAGATAATCATGAGAGCAGAAAAAATACCTATGTATCGGAAAACTTAAGACAAAACCAGTTTTTGGACCTACTTTCGCTCCAAAAAAATTATAAAGATGAAGATTATTTGGTTTAACTTTAGGTTTCTGTATACCAGGTGCATAAACGTGAACGTTATGCCCCGTGTATTTTGCTATGCCTTCAGCAAGGTTTCTACAAGCAATGGCAGTACCATTAACTTGTGAATACATTGAGGTGAAAAATCCAATATCTAGTTTCTGTTTAACCATGTTAAATCAAATATAAAAGAATAAGGCATTTAGACAATTCTATTAGTTTAAGAAACATATGTTTTATATAAACATGTTTTTTAATATATAAAAATATGTATGATTTAATAAAAAAAATTCGATTTTTTAATAAAGACAATAAACAATAAAATTGAATATATTAATAATATAGTTATTTTAATAGATTTAGATCTTTCCAAAGAGTAAATCTGTTAAATAATTTTGATAGAAATGATTTTATCTCATAGATTTTTTAAAAAAGTTACTTGATTTTCTAAATGAAAAATAGATTGAAGATTTCTTATTATCACTAAATTTATTTCACCAAATAGGTGTGATCTATAAATCTTAAATTCTAAAGCAAGTTTTCCTTTTTAATATTTAGAATATTGATTGATTATGAACGAAATTTCTTTATAATAATAAATATCATCCAACTCTAAATTTAATTATTAAATTGCTATTATATTTTCTCAAATAGTAAAAAAAATGATAAATTTTTTTTGGAGTGTTTAATAACTTCAAATCATGGACACACAAGAAGAAAAAAAAATTATTGAAGATATAATGAAGCAAAGAAGATTGTCTTATTCTATAGAAATATTAGATGTCCAAGGAGATAAGTATACTATACGTAATAATTTCGGTTCTACAATCGTATATGTTAAGAAAGGAGATACTTATTTTTTAGAAGGAGAAATTTGATATAATAAAGATTAGATTTATAGTTATTATCTACTTTCCAGGGTTTAGTTTAAAAATTACTTTCCCTATAAGGTGTGTTATTTTTTAATTAATAATTAAAAATCTTATATTACATTTTGGATAAGAATATAAGATAAAAATTTTATACTTTAATTAATAGAAATTGATAATTTTAACTATTTTCGGTTGATAAATAATTCGAAGAAGAAGGATTGGGTCAGATAATACAGAAAGTAAATTTATTGAAAAATTTCGAGCAGTCCTGAATGATCATCTATCAGTTTCGATCTATAATAAAAAGAATAGATCATTCATCATTATTCGAAAAGATTTAGCAAAATCCTATGAAATTGAGGTAGACGCTTCAGAAGCACCGATACTTAATAAAATTTTAAATGAGCCCGAACCCTATGAGAGTTCTATTGCAGATATTAAAATTCTGGAAGAAGAAGTTTTTCCTATTAATGATGCCTTTCAAAAGGTGTTTGGTAGCGACAAAGAACTAAAACTTAATTCCATTAAATTAGCTATTGGGAGTAATTTTCATGATTATGTAACTGTTGGAGAAAATGATTTGATTAAATTTGATGTGAAACCAACACTTACTGGATTAAGAGATTTTATTAAGGAAAATAAGGAAGGAATTTTGGGTTTTTTAGATAGCGAATTCATTAGTGAAGAGGGTAATGTAATATACTTAAATTGTGGAAAAAAAAATCTCTCTGAAAATGTTTATTCTATAAAAGTTCTAATTCTTTCTTCTATGCAACAACGAGGGTTTTTTCTTCAACAAGAACATAAATATTATGGCCTTCAGCTTTACTTAATAATAGAATCAAGAAAATCTAATGATGATTTGATATTTGAATTATTAAAGGAAATAGGAGTTGACTGGGAACTAGTATTTTTTAGAAGAAAACTTGCTATACATGATTGGATGGAAATTGAATGTGAAATAAATTCTGAAAATCTTAAAAGCTTTCTAAGGGCAAAATTTGAGACTCTTAACTATTTTGATGTAAATAATATTATTCGATTAGTAGTTAAAAATCAATTACCTTTTAAAGTCGCAAATAAAATGGCATCATTACTATATAAAATGAAAAATGAAAGAGCTCTTAGAGTTCAAGATAAAAATTTTAAGACGAATCTTTATCAAGAAGACCCAATTCAACAAGATGAATATTCAATTACATTAAAAAAAGCAGAGGTAGCAGCAGCTGCTAAGCTTGCCTGTGCTTATTTAGGGATTCAGAAAAAAATAAAATTTGATAGAGACATTTCTGATGATGATATTATAAAGTATGAAGCAGAACTAATGAATATGTAAAAGTTTTTTTCATTAGATTCAAAAAAATTAAAAGATAAATATTTTTAATGCTTAATTTATTTCAATCCATACGATTCCTTTAAAAGCTCGTTATTTACAGTTCCAACCGTTAAACAATTACCTGTGACTGTATTAGTGATAGTATATAAAGCTGGAGCAAATAATCCTGGATCTATGTCGTAAAAATTATAATTGGCAGCTTTAAAAGTTTCAAGAAATGGTTTCCCATAGCTACTGGATGTATTCGCAGGTGCTTTTTTAATAAGTTCAAATAACTCTTCTTCTTTATCCTTTTCAACTTTAATATTATAATATGTTAACCCTGCGGCGCTTATTGAATCATTTGTACGGCCCATAGCACTTAGATCATCTTTAGCAATAGGGGCAATTGTGGCCGTTCCAAAACCATCACTTATTACATCTATTGGAAAGTTAATTTCATGTAACTTATGTATTCCCGTTTCCACAATTCTTGCAGCCACTTGTATTGAGCCCACCAAACATGCTGTTGGAGCAAACACAGCATAAGTCTCAGTCGTATCAACACCACACTTTCCAGCTACAATATCCATTACTTCTTCATTCGGTAATTTGGGGGTTTCAAATACAATTACTGCACATTGAGAGTCATCAGTATAATCTAATTCGTCAAACATCTTTTCTACTTTACTTTTGGCACGTGCAGGTCCAGATCCTAAAGATTGAAAAACTACTTTTTTCTTCATTTGACCATCTTTCTCAACTACTCTTTTTAATTTAACGTTCCATCCTGCTAACTGAGAAGCCATACATGAAATCATTGGTTCTGAGGTATAAACATTAACACTAGGGATGAAATGACCATCTAGATTGTAAGATGTAAATTCAATTGACCCTAAACCTCCCATACAAATTTCCGCAACTAGTTTTCCCCCAACCCATGATGCATTAGACATATCAATGACGTTTGATCCATTATTTAATCTATGAACCTCAGCATTATAATAATCTTTATTCTTAATTATTTTTTCAACAATTTGCTTTCCCAACTCATTTATTTTTATATGATGCACTTATTTTCACTTTGTTAAATTTACTTTTTTAATTGACTATTTATTATTAATTTGATAATTTAATATAATATATTATTAATTTTGCTACTTCTA
>JBHLLI010000019.1:0-43819 GCA_048885765.1 Candidatus Hermodarchaeota archaeon | reverse complement strand
TTTCAATTAATAAAGTTTACAATTTGAGTTTTGGAATATAATAATTAAAATAAAATCTAATATAACTCTAATTATAATCAAATATCTTTAAATCAAATTAAAAAATATATGATGTGAAAAACCTTTGGAAAAAAGAGGAGCAAAGGTAAAAATTGATGAATATAAAGGTCCACTTGGGACCATTAAAGGATTTGAATTAACAACAGGTAAGATTTCATACGGTGATGAGACAGAGTGGGAACCTATGGGACCTCATCCAGCACCCCATTTGAGAGATTTAAGATCATGGTTTTTCAAACTCATGGAAAGATACAAACCATTCTATATGCCTATTTGTGATATGTGCTGTTTATGTACTTACGGTAAATGTAATCTTTCCAAAGGGCGAACAGGAGCTTGTGGTATAAATATGGAAACCCAACAGGCAAGAATTGTTGAGATTGCTTGCTGTATTGGAGCTGCTTGTCATAGTGCTCATGGAGATCATTTACTTCATTGGTTAAATGAGAAATATGGTAATGTTCCAATTAATTTTGGGAATAACATCGCAGTTGAAATGCCCCATACTAGGTTAGTTCTTGGCATGAAACCCGAGTCTTTAGAAGATCTTGAATCAGCAATGGAGTGGGTTCATTATACGCTTACTCAGTTATTAGCAGCGGGTCATACTGGTCAAGAATCAAGTTACCTTGATTATGAAGCGAAGAGCTTTTTAGCTGGATTATGTGATTCTGTAGGAATGGAAATTTCAGATGCTGTTCAAATATGCGCATATGGTATGCCAATAGGAGATCCAGATGTTCCTATCGTGGAATTGGGAATGGGTACTATGGATACTGAAAATAAAGCAATTGTTTTAATGATTGGGCATAATGTAGCACCAGGAGTAGAATTAGTAGATTATATCCGTGAAAAAGGATATGAAGATAAAGTTGATGTAGGTGCTATTTGTTGTACATCTCATGATCTTACACGATATTATTCAGCAGCCAAAATTATTGGATCTTATTCAAGACAGTTGCATTACATTCGATCTGGTTTGGCAGATGTAGTTATGGTTGATGAACAATGTGTTAATCTAAGAACATATGAAGAAGCTAAAGCAGTAGGTGCCCCATATATTACTACAAATGAAAAAATCATGGGCGGTTTTCCAGATAGAACTGATGATCCGATGATGGAGATTGTTGATGATTTGGTTAGTGGGAAGATGGATGGTGTTTTAATCTTAGATCCAATAAAAGCTGGTGAAGTAGCAGCAGAGACCGCAATTAAAATCAAACCAATCCGAAAAGGCAAAAGCGGTGTTCCGGATGAAAAGGGATGCCAAGATATGGCTATGAGATGTAATGGTTGTGGAAACTGCCAGAGAAACTGTCCAAATGATTTACCACTAGTAGAAGGTATTAATTTAGCAAAGGATGCGGATTTTTCAGTTTTAGAAAGTGTTTTCCATGACTGCTTAGGTTGTGGCAGATGTGAATCAGACTGTATGAAGAATGTTTCACCATTAACATTAATCCAATATGCGGGTCGGGAGTATATAAAAACAGAGAAATATAATTGTCGAGCTGGTAGAGGTCCAATTCAGGACACAGAAATTCGAAATGTAGGTGCTCCTATTGTATTAGGAGAAATTCCTGGTATTGTTGCTATTATTGGATGTGGTAATTATGCCCATGAGATCCAAGAGTTATATAAAATGGCTGAAGAATTTCTTGTAAGAAATTACATCGTTGTAGTCTCCGGATGTGGAGCTATGGACATAGGTCTTGTAAAAGATGAAGAGGGCAAAACCTTGTATGAACGATTTCCAGGTGATTTTGATAGAGGGGGTTTAGTTAATGTTGGTTCATGTGTTGCTAATCCCCACATTACTGGGGCTGCAATTAAAGTTGCAAATATTTTTGCCAGAAGACCATTACGCGGAAATTTTGAAGAGATAGCAGATTATATCCTTAACCGTGTCGGTGCCGTAGGTGTTGCTTGGGGTGCAATGTCCCAAAAAGCAGCAAGTATAGCAAGCATGGCTAATGGTTTAGGAGTTCCAGCAGTTGTTGGCCCTCATGCTGCAGAATATAGGAGAATGTATATTGGTAGATCTGACGATAAGGATACGTGGGAAGTATTTAACGCTAGAGATGGTTCTGAAGGACATATTGTTGGTCCTGGTCCTGAACATCTACTAACTACCGCAGAAAGTATAGAGCAAGCAATCTGTTTAGTCGCCAAATTAGCTTTAAGACCTGCTGATAATTCTAAAGGACGAATGATAAAATTGTCTCATTGGATCGATCTAGAACGCAAATATAAGGGAGTTAAATTCCCCAACGATTTAGAGAAATTCATTCGATTAGAAGCAGATATCCCTATTAATATGAAGGATGAAATTCAGGCATATCTTAAAGAAAAAGGTTGGAAACCAAAAGAAATAGTAGATCCAACACTTCTAAAAAGAATGTGTCGAACCTAATTTTATTTTATTTAATTATTTTTTTTTTGACTATTTATTTTATTTTAAAATATTGTTTATTTAATATTATAGTCATTTATAATTTTGAAACTAATAAGTGAAACCACATGGATAAACAAGATAGAGAGATTTTAAAATTAACTAAGTTATGCAAACATTGGGCTGACCATAATGATTCGCATAAAGAAAGTTTTTTAAAATGGCAGATTATTGCTCATGAAAAAGGGTTAGAATCTGTTGCAGAGAAGCTGAATAATGCAATTGGGATGTTAGATAAATGTAATGAATTTTTGTTAGCTGCAAATAAAGAATTAGAATCTTCATAAATTAAGATGTATTGAACGCAATTAAAAAGAAGTTAAATAATTATCCTAAAAAGGCTCTATAGGAATAAATTAATCAATGGAAGCAACTGTTCTTTAAAGTAATCTAATTTTCCTTCTAGTAATTCAGGATTTTGAGAAAGCATCCATAAATATACGGGGATTTGCAACTCTGAATACTCAAACAATTTTTCTCCCCGAATTGTGAATCCATTTAGAGGCAATTCTAGTTTTATAGATTTTTCTCTAATTAACCCAATTGAATTATAGAAATTTGAAAGTGTTTGGAGTAATAAAGCCGTGTTATTCACAAGCATTTCATCTGTATCCGAACCCGTATAACTTCCAAAAATCAAGCCATCCATCGATACTAAGCTTGATGCCTTTGCTTCTACTTGATGTGTAAACTCTTCAAGTATATGTTCAATAATTTCAGAAGTATCAGAAACCTTCTTTAATGCTACACTAAACATTTGCATAATAGTTTCTCTTTGAAACACCGTCGTATCGCAATAATCAACATCAAAATCTTCATAATCAGCGGCAATACTATTAAATTTATTCTTTATGCTTGTAACATTTTGTTGCCATTGTAATGTTTTACGTATATCTTGATCGCTTTTACTTAAAACAATCAAGACTTCAGGTTTCTCATGTAAATCTTTTAAAACTTTTAAAACTTCACGGAAATAATTAGCTGCTTCAGGAATTCTATCTGGATCTTGAGTATCAACAACATATAGCATGATATCTGCTTCGGTAAAGAACAGTTCAGGTCTGTTAAAATAAAGTTTTTCTCTATATTGCACTTGTCCACCAAGGTCCCATGAAATTACCGGATAACCAAAAAAGTCCAATTTCTCTCTTTTTACACCTCTAGTTGGAAGAAGAGATTTAATAATTGAGAATTTATCTTGGACTACTGCTAGTATGGATGTTTTACCAGCTGCATCCAATCCGATCATTAAGATTTTCTTGTGACGCCGTAATTGTTCTTGTATATTCTTTTGGATAACTTGAGCAATTTTAACCCATTTAAGTAGCATATTGGGTAGGATTTCTTTTATTTCTGGTAGATTTGAGGCAGATAAATTTGCTAAATCGTTAATTGTCTTTATACCTTCGTTAGCTAAATGTTCAGAACTGATTTTATCAACACCTATTAGTGTATCAGGTTTAAATCTCAAAACCTCCTCAAGTTCATTTATTAGGACATTTCGTTTAAAGAAATCTTTAATAGCTACACTTTTACTACTATTATCTGACATTACGCATCAAAATTAATATCAATATTCTTTTTACTAATATTCTTAATGTTAATAGTAAATTAGATTATATTAAATATTATTTTTTTTTGTAAAAATAAACTTTATCTAATTGAAGCAGTATTAATTAATTAGTAATTAATAAACATTTAGAACAAGAGTAAATCAAAAAGATCATTAGCTACACATAAAAATTAAGAGCCAATAACTACAATTAATAAAATGTCAGATAATAGAATCCCAGAGAATCTTGTTATATGTATAGATACGTCAAGGTCAATGTTTAGAAAGGATTTCAGTCCTAATCGGCTAAAATGCTGTATTTCAGCGGCAAAAAAATTAATAAAGGATAGATTTAACATAGATAGTTTAAGTGCTTTTGCAATAATAAAATACTCAAATAAACCAAAAAAGATTATAGAATTTACAACTGCTGGTTTCGAAGATAGCCTTAATAAAGCTTTGGATTCATTAAGTTGTGGTGGATATTCTGCGATGGGTGATGCTTTAGCTTTATCAATTAAAACTCTTATAGCTGAATTGCGTAAAATTGGAGCTAAGACTCCAAGAATAGTTTTGATCTCTGATGGGAATTATATGAAATCTGCCGTTGATCCTTTGAAAATGGCACGTCTCGCTCAAGGATTAAATATTAGAATCGATACATTTGGTTTAGGAAATGCAAGAAGAGACAATATTTTAAAAAAAATAAGTGATATTACAGGTGGAAGATACTTTTATAGCAATGATCATGAGTCTTTAATTAGATCCGCCCAAGAAATTGCCGATGATAACTATAAAAGATACGGATCAGAGAAAAATAATCTTATAGATAACCCAGCTTTTCTAAGAAAAATCGCAGCAGATTTATTAAGAGTTCAAGATTTAACAAAGGATCAAGAACAACGATTAAAGCAAATACGCGGAGAAGTTGATTTTAAGAAATGTTCAATATGTTTTTCTGATCAAAATCCCTACACAAAAGGCTCTTTTTATATTACGGGGAGGTATTGTCCCAATTGTACTACACCTTATCACATCCATTGTTTAGCAGCATGGGCAGATTCTCAAAAAGATCATCAAGTAAGAAGATCAGGAACTGCTAGATGCCCTCATTGTTTTTATCTTTTAAAAATTCCTATAGAAGTCACCCAAATTCAAAAATTACGGACTCTTACAAAAGGATTGAAAGATGAAACAGTTAAAAAACCTGAAATAATGCCTGCTAAATATATCCAAGATGTTGGATTACTTGGAGAAGAAGCACTTTTTAATGCCTGTCCAGTTTGTCATTTGATCTTTGATAAAGGCCAAACCGCAGTGCAATGTGGTAATCTTCAATGCAATGCTATTTATCATGAGGATTGCTTTAAGAAATTAAAAGAAGGTCATTGTCGTTCCTGTGATACAAAACTACATCTTTTTTAATTTATTAACCAGAAACTTTTAAAGCTATTAAATCACTACTTTTTTCTTAATTTCATCATAATATCGATTTCTGAAATTAAATAGCATAATATGTCATAGCTCGTACCTGAAAAAAAAATTTCCGCAGCTTTTTCTCTTATCCTTCCTTCCTGATTATAAGCTGGATCTCTTTGAAGGATTAACTGTCTTTCCGCTAGCATCCAACAGAGTTTATCATAAGTATATCCTTTTTGAGATAAATAGTAAGCAGCCACATTAACTTGTGAAATGATTTCATCATCCATTTCGATCAAAAATTCCCTATAATTTAATGAATGTTTTTTTAATTCTTATCCAATTAATAGTCTTCGACTATATAATCTTGACATATTATTAATGGTACAGATAAACAGAAAAAGTAAGCAGATTTAATAGCTTACATTCCTATTATTAGTAAAATATGAAATGAGTTGATCTGAAAATGGGTGAAGATGATTATTATAATTATGAAAATATTAAATTAGAAAGAGGACATTTTAATTTTCCACCAATCCTTATTGGTACAATTTTTTACCAGAATGAAACTATTGTAGATAGAAAAAATCCCGAAATCTTTAACACTCAAAAGGCTATTAAACGCATTGAAAAACATCAATCGTTATCGGAAAAATATAGGATTCCAAATATGATAGAAATTTCTGCTATAACTCCTAAATCGATGGTTAAATATTTAGAGTTTTATTTAGATAATTTTAACCCTCCATTCATACTGGGAGGAAATTTTGAATCGAGAATAGCTGGAATTGAATATCTTAACGAAAATGGAATTAAACCTGAACAATACATTTATAATACTGTTTCAAATCTAAAAAATAAAACGGAAGTTGAGATTTTGCAAAAGAACAAAATAAAATCTGTGGTAATTTTAATTCTTGGCTCCGAAAACATGACTTCTACTCAGAGATATTCATATCTTACGGAAAAAAATCAACCCAATAATGTTAATTTAATTGAAGGATTAAAAGAAATTGGTATTCAAAGAATATGGATTGATGGAGGAGTTGTTAATTTAGAGAGTTTAGCTCATATCTTAGAGACCCAACAAATGATCAGTAAATCGATGGGATATCCGGTTGGGACCGCCCCAAACCTTTTTCTTTTTCAATATTCTTCTCCTCGCTTAAATGTTAAATTCCATACTCGATACAGAAGAGCTAGTATAATGTTCATTGTAACTTGGTATTCGAATTTTATTTTTTATGGGGCAATTGAAGATGCTCAGGAATCATTTGCATCTGCATATCAATCAATAGAATTTAGAGAGATAGCAAAAAATAGAAATATTAAGCTCTTTAAACAATTTTGACATATCAATAGATTGACCATTTCCTACAGAGATATAAAGAAATATAAAATTTTTTTATAAAAAGCTATTAATACTAAGATTTTAATATCTTAATTAAGTTAAAGTAAATTGTATCGAAATTTTAATATGTTAATTATATACAATTCTTTGTATTTAAGGAGAAAATCAAATGATTAACAATAATTTTAACGACGAAAAAGAGTTAGAAGCGATTAGATTGATTGACCAAGCTGAAACTCTCGCAGATCGAGGGAAAGGTAAAGAAGCAATCCAAATTTATGAAAAAGCTGCTTCAATCTACCTTGAACTTGGCAGTTATCTTAAATTAGATGAATTATATATCAGAATTACCCAGATCATCTCGATGTTTAAAAATAATATTCAAGCAGTTTATAGGTTAAAATCAATCATTAGAAAAACTGAAGAATTAAAACTTAACGAAGTTTCTGCTAAATTATTAATTCAATTAGGAAATATATCTTTTAATATGCATGATTGGGAAACTGCAGGAGAATCCTGGCAAAAGGCCTCAAATTATTTATATGAAACAGACCCAGAAGAGTATAATAATTTATCTTCAATACTACTTCTAAAAGCAGGCCAAGCTTTTGAACGTTCTAAAATCAAAAAAGATGAAGGGAAACGTTTAATATTAAAAGCGGTTATGAAAATACATAAGTTTGATGAGCTTTATGAACTAGAAGAAAAAAGAGCATTTAATTTATTATCAAGGGGAGAATTTGAAGATTCTGCAAAAAAATTTTTTGATATTGCAATGTACTTTAGAAAATCATTAGATGAATTAGATGATCTAATTGATGAAGAAGAATCAAAAGAAACTTATCTTAATGCAAAAGCGAGATTCATACACTTTGTTGCTGAATACCAAACTGTATCAGCCTTATGTTTAAGAGCTTCTGAGAACCGTGCTCATAACGAGCAAATTAAACAGTTAGGAAAGGAATCTTTAGAACTTTTTAAAGAATCTATTTCTATGCTTAAATCTTACTTATTCCCAATTTCATCAAAATTCGATCAAGAAATAATTCTCCGAATTACTTTCGACACTATGCTAATGCGTATCATTCAAGCAATGTTAGGGGCTCAAGACTTTGATCCAATTGAATTTTTATTAGAGAATATTGAAAAAAATGAAGCATTAGTCAAAAAATTGAAGGAATCTCCTTATTTTAAAATTACTGAAAGAATTGAAAAACTAGGAATTAGAGAAGCACTTGATGATCTTACTAAGATACATTTAGGCCATTTTGAAATGATTAAGAATACTCTTATCTCCTATTTCAAATAGTATCCAACTATTAGTTTTTTATTATTTTTCTTATTTTTCGTAAAAAAAAGGACTATGTAGAAATAACAAAGTTTAATAAGATTCAACAATATATAGTAACTAAATAGTATAGTTAGGTGACAATGGACTTATAAGTTCTCGAGGCATCTTTTCTTATTCTAACATAATCAGAAAATTATAGTCTAGATAAAGTAAAGCACTCTCCCTGTAAAACTATAAAAGAAAGGTGATAAATTTTGAAGATACTATATGTTAATCCAGCACGAATTAGCTCTGGACTCGATGCGATAATTAAAGGACCTCCCTTAAGTTTAATCTCTATTGCTGCTATGGTTCCAGAACATGATGCAAAATTATTTGATTTTAAAGTTCATAAATATAATGAAAAGAGATTTCGCTCATTATTAAATCAAAATGATGTCGTAGCCCTTACAAGTATGACTCCTCAAATCTCCCATGCATTTGAAGTTGCTAAGATGGCAAAGGATCAAGGTTGTATTACAGTAATAGGAGGATATCAACCAACATTAGCCCCAGAATACGTAGCAAAACATTCTGAAATAGATTATACAGTTCGAGGAGAGGGAGAACACACTTTTCGGGAATTAATACAATTTATTGATGGTGATAAAAATCATCAATCCTTAAAAGATATTGATGGAATATCATATAAAACTAAAGAGGGTAAGGTTAATCATAACAAAGATAGAAGACTAGAACCAAACCTAGATAATTTTCCAATTCCTCGCAGAGATTTATTGGATGATAAAAAATATATCTATTTAGGTGCTAGGGTTGCTCAACTTGAAACTTCAAGGGGTTGTCCACATAACTGTAAATTTTGTTGCATCATAAAAATGTGGAGAAATTCAGATCGTCCAATTACTTACCGAACTAAATCGACCAAAAGAATAATGCAAGAAATTTATGATATTGATTGGAAAAACGACTTTATTTTTTTCTGTGAAGATAATTTTACTATTAAAATAAAGCGAACAAAAGAAATCCTTGAAACTATTATTCGATCAGGAGTACCAAATAAAATCTATCTTTCTTGCCAATCTAGAGTTGATACATTATATCGAAATCCTTGGTTAATTGATCTAATGCATAAAGCAGGAATGAGACAAGTATTTCTTGGAATTGAATCAGTACATCAACAAAGCCTTGATGCGATGAACAAACGAAATACAACACCTGACATGGTTAGAAAAGTTGTATCTTCGCTTCAAGATCTTGGAATTTCAATATTTGGAGGAGTAATTATTGGTTTTCCGGGTGAAACTAAGAGTATGGTAAGGCAAAATATCCAGTTTGCCAGATCACTCAATCTAACATGTATTCAATTTACACCTATTACCGCCTTTCCAGGAACCGAATTTTACAATGAAATGTCAGAAAAAAGTATGATTACAAGTAATAACTATAAGCATTATGATTTGTTTCATCCAATGATGCGAACAGAACAACTTACTAATAATGAGATATATCAATTAGTTGGTGAAGCTTATTCAGCTTATTACCTTAGTAAAGGGTGGTTAAGCATGTTAATTAAAAGATATACAAATCCATTTGGTAAATTCAATTGGATGGGACGAAATGTACCACGATTTGCTAAAACAGTCATTAAGAGTGGAGTGGATATGCTTCATTCAATGGGGATGACAAAGGATATTATCTCTGATGAAATGAAATATTATATGGAAAATGGATTACCTGAAAATTTGAATTCTGATCATAAAATCTTATCAAAAAAAAATGAGACTACTAATCTATCTGGAAAAGTAAAAGAACCAGCAAAAATTGCAAGTTAGTAGCTAATACTAAAGATCAAAATTTTATAATTAATTTATTAAACTTTAACCGGCTTATTTTCCTAACACCATGATCCCCTGAGGCATAATCACATATGATTAAACCAGCTTCTTCAAGCTTTTTAACCTGAGCAGATATATTTGCTTCAGTCATGTCTAGACTAGCTGCAATATTAGACACATCCATAGGTTCTTCTTGAATGTGATGCAGGATTTGACGTCTTGTTCTTGAAGACAGAGCTTTAACAATTTTCTCAATTTGATCATCTGACTCTACAGAGATAGATTCAGATTTATTTTGTAGATTGACTTCCAAAATTCCGGTTTGTGAAATTTCCATAACTCTTTATACAACCCTTAATAATTTCTGTATGGTTGATTACACTAGACCAATATTTTAGACGATATATATACTTATTCTGTGTAATATTTGTAATTCTCTAATGCATATAATTACAATGATTACAAATGATATTAAAAAATGCCATAACTTGTTTTTATTTTTAGGTTTATTTATTTAATAAAGTGTTCTTCTAATGAAACTATAATGCTCAAAACTATCTAAAATAATAAAATTGAAACTTTTCATAGATTTTGGAGTAATTTTTTTTAGATATAATTCATTTGAGCTTAAATTATAAATTTAGTTCTTTTACCATATATTTCATAATTTTATTAAAAATTGTGCAAAAGCATAAGAGGAATAAGAGAAAAATCCCACTAGGAAATATTCTTGATTTTTTTTCAAGTTTGATATTGTTTTTTTGTATATAGCAGAAATTACACTGTGTATCCTCACCTTAAAAAATCGTTTATAGTTCCTTTAAAACAGAAATTATCAACCATATCTATGTTATTTAATATTAATTTCATAATAAATTTATAGATCAATTATAATTCTCATTTAAAATCGAATTATATTATGATGGTTCAATTTAAGCTGATTTATTAATAAAAAATTTTATACTACAATTAATTCGAATAATATCAGAACTTTGTATATCCTATTTCTATATTTAATTTCTCATATTTTTTGACATAAAATGTAAAACACAATCATTTATATCATTAAGTTACTTATGTTACATATACTATTAATATAATACAATAATTACAAACAAAAAGATTATAGGGTATCATAAATGAGTCAAAATCCTACTCAAAAATTCTCTATGCAAAAAAAAAACAGTTCAGATAAAAGGATTAAATCAAATAATTCTACAAGCGTTATAACTGTCCGAATTGATGAAGAATTAAACTACTATATTGACAAGATACGAGCAAAATTAGGTATTTCTAAAGCGGATTTAATCAGAAATTATTTAGAAATGTCAAGATTTATAATTAGACAAAGAAACTCAATTAAATCCTTAAATGATAGAGATCTCATTATTATAAAGAGAAGTTATTTGAGAAAATTAATTGAGAATCAACCTGAAGAATATCAAATCAATTTAGGAGAAAAACTAGCTAATTTTATTAATGATATCGCAAGAATTAATGGAAAATTAGACGATATTACCTATAAATTAAACTTTTGTGATCACTTAGGGCTATTTACTAAATTTATCGATGATGAAAATTATGTTTTAATTGATAAAAAATTTGGTCCAACGAAATTTGTTGAAGCTTTTACATGGAGAATCCATAATCAGCCTTCATATTTTAATATAGATTGGGTTTCATCAAAAATTGAAACGCAGAGTAAAATAAGAACCGCTTATAATAACAACGTCCAACCTATTGAGAGATCTTCTTCTCATTTCTCATTTGAATTTGCTAAAATACCTGAAGAAGAAACTGAATAAGATAAATAAATTACTTATCTTTTATCTACAATCTCTTTTAATCCCAAAATCGGAATTATAATTTTGCTTGGTCGGAACAAAATTTCATACCGTAATTCATACAAAGCCTTTTCGATATAGAAGTAAGTAATTAGAGTATAATCTACCTCTATATCTTTCAATATTCTTCCTATCAATTTTGATTCCCATGTGTTAAGCACATTAAGAATGATATCAAGTATCTTTTTCAACGGTTTAGCAGCTCTTCTAAAGAAAAGATTATATAGAATTTCTTCTGGTACTTCATATTTATCTCTCCGAATTATATTTTGTTCTATAAATATAAGTAAAGTGTTAAACTTAATATAACTCAAAGCTCTTAGAAACGTAGCGAAATCTTTTTCTACAGGAAATTTACCTCGTTTCTCTTCTATAGAAAGTTGAGGATCACCTTCAAAATCTATGAAATAATAATTATATCGATCATTAATCCTATTATAGAGAATTTGTTCCATGTGAAGATCTTGGTGTACAAGTTGAATATTAATATTAGGTGGTTTAAATTCAGACTGATATCTGTTGATTATATCCTTAATATCGATGAGAATTGAACTAATTTTTGGTAAATTAAAGAAAGCACTCTCTGGTTGTTCATTCATTTTAGCAAGCAAATCAGAGATCATTATCTTTAATCTCTCTGTATATAAGTTGAGAAAATCGATACTTTCCACAGAATCTAATTTATATTCTTTTATTTCAGGTAGAATTAATGATTTATGCAGACTTGTGATGTAATTACCAATTTCTTGAGACACTATTATAGTTTCAACGCAATTATCTTTAATTAATTGAGAGATATTGCTCTTATTATTATATTTGGAATAATCTTCATCAACATTTTTGAAAATAGTGCTAATCATATTATTAAGTTCATTCCAATATATTTCACCTAGATTTCCAATATTAGTAACGTTTTCAATGATTCCAATAGTTTCTTTATCCCCTATTTTAATGGTTCCATATATTTTTGGAGTATTTGGAAACTTATTTTTTACCAGTACGAATAAAACTGATGGTTCTAAACTTTCAGAGTAATTTTTATAAGATTTTAAAACATAGGCGACATTTTTTCGGTCTTTTTCTCTTTTATTAATTAATTCTAATGAAAAAATAACATTAGTAGTATTTCCACCCCCCAATTGATTAATTGACAGTTCATATCGATCTGTGTATATCGCGGCTTCAATCAAATTCTGTACTTTTTTCATGTTTATTTCATCTTCAAATTGTTCAGTGTAAAGGGTAAGTTCTAAATTCAAAGAAGGAAAACTCTCAGAAATCGTAGCATCAAATAAGATTTTTTGCCAAAAATAAAGGCAAAACTCAGCTTCTAATAAGTTGAGTGTAATAATTTGTTGCTTGTTTTCAATAGTAATAGCCAATTTTTTACTAAATGTGTTTTCAGTAAGTTTCAATATATTTGAATGTGTTTTTTCACTTGGAAATAACATGTCCTCAACTTTTTCATAAAATATCAGGGGAAGAAAATAAGATTTCGAATAATTAGAAGTTTTAATATTAATAATTGTTAAAAATACTCTTTCTGCAATTATTTCAAAATATTCCATTTCAATACTAAAATTTAAATTGGACAAAGCCGATTTATCTCCAAACCACCGTCTTGAAAGGAGCCAGCCTTTAAACTCATTTGAATTACAGACTCCCTGGATCACATTTTTATCAAAATAATCTATCATAAATACCATTAATTTTCAATTTTAACTAATATAATTAGTTATCTTTTATAGGTAAAAATTTTTACATATATTTAAAACATTAAAACAATATTCATAAAAATGACTGAAAAGAGTATCAATCTCCCTATAGTCTTTCATTTTCACCAACCCGTTGATAATTTTGAATGGGTATTTGAAGATGTTTACAATAAATCATATAAGCCACTTATTGATAACATTTTCGAATTTGAGGATGTTAAAATTACCCTTCATTTTTCGGGTAATTTATTGGAATGGTTGTTAAAAAATCAACCTGATTTCATAGAGAAAGTCAAAATAATGGCAAAAAGGAATCAGATAGAAATAATAGGTGGTGGTTATTATGAACCTATATTCGCTATTATTCCATATCGGGATAAAATCGCTCAAATGAAAAAATTAGCTGATTTAATTAAGGATGAATTTGGATTAGATGTCAACGGTGCTTGGTTGTCAGAGAGAGTGTGGGAGCCAGATTACCCTTCATTTTTGAACGATGCTGGATTAAAATACGTAATTGTTGATGATAATCACTTCCGGTCTACTGGGATTACAGAGGAAGGAACGTTATATACCTATATTACTGAAAATGAGGGTAAAACATTACGAATATTTCCTATCAATGAGGAATTAAGGTATTTGACCCCATGGAAACCAACTTATATGTCAATTGATTATTTGAAAAAAAATGCGGATGAAAAAGGCGATAGAGTCGCATTATTAATATCTGATGCTGAAAAAATGGGTGTTTGGGGAACAACACACCAAATTTGTTATGTAAAAGGGCAAGGGCATCAAGAAGGAGATGGAGGTAAGCCTTTTATTCCAGCATTTTTAGAGCAGATTAGGAATAATATATGGATAAAATCCTTAACTCTTTCTGAATACATGAGCAATTTCCCTGCTAAAAGTTTAGTTTACCTTCCAACGGCAAGTTATGATAAAATGAGTGAATGGGTGCTTCCAACGCCAATTCGAAAGAGTTTCAAAAAAATTAGAAAGAATTTGAGAGAAGATAAGACTAAAAAAGACATATATCAGTTTTTGAACGGTGGATTTTGGAGATATTTTTTAGTAAAATATCCAGAATCTAATAATATGCACAAAAAAATGATTCATATAAGAAATAAACTTATAATAACTGAAGAAAACTTATTAAAAGTTCAAAATGAACAATTAATATCCGTTATCTTAAAGAAAATAGGCGAAGCATGGGATGAGATCTATAAAGCCCAGTGCAATGATTGTTATTGGCATGGCTTATTTGGTGGAGTCTATTTACAGTTTTTGAGATTTTCAGTTTACACCCATTTAATAAATGCCGAAAAAATTATCGATGAAATCAACACCTTAATTAATCCTAAGCTGAAGTCCTATATTTACATTACCCTAATTGATTTTCTTAAAGATAGTAAAATAGAATATTTAATTGAATCTGATTTATTTAATGTATACATCAATCCTAGTGATGGTGGAACTATTTTTGAATTAGACTACAAACCTAAATCCTATAATTTATTAAATACTATGACTAGATGGCCAGAAGCTTACCACGAAAGTAAAAAGCTAGCATCCAAGGAAGTTCTAGTAGATAGGTTCAAAAGAAGTCTATTAAGACTAAGGTTTTTACATAATGATGTCTCCTTAGAACAGCTCCATGCTGATGAATATTACGAGTTTGGAGATTTTGTTGATGGAAATTTTAGGGTTACCAGTACTGAAAAAGATGGAACGATCGCTATCATCGAAATGGAGAAAAAAGGAAGTATAAAAGATCCTGATTCTGATGAGAGGAATCCTATTCGAATTACTAAGGATATTTATGTGGAAGATAATGAAATTAAAGTATCTTTAAGAATTAATTTTAATGAAACTCCTGAAAATGAAGACACATTGAATCGAATTATTGATAATATAAAATTAGCTGTTGATTTCCCTTTTTTCTTCAATGGTGACACAACCAATTTCCAATGGCAAAGCAAACAAATTAAAACTATGGAGGATAATGAAAGTATTTTATTAAAGCCGTTTGAATATACGGGTTCCAATTTTAGAGCATATGACGAAACTTATGATTTAAATTTCGAAATTGATATCTCGAGTAGAATTGAACCAATTAAAATTAACAAATTTCCGATTATCGCCTACACTTATACAGAAGAGAAATATAAAGAAATATATCAAGGAATTTGTATAGTTCCTGTCTTCAAACTTGAAAAGAACTTAGAAGCTCATTTTACACTTAAAATTTTTTAATATATATATTTATGTTTAATTGAAAAATTTGTAGATATACGGAAGAATTTTGTCGATATAATATACTTTTAAATATATTAAGGACCTAATAACAAATAGAAAACATAAAAATACACATTGGTTTTGACGTTTATGGGAATTAATGGAAATGGAAAACGTAACGGATGGAAATATAACAATGGAACTCTGAAGACTAATATCGAAAATAATAAGTTCGTTAAGGATGTTCGTCAAAAACTAATGGAAGAAAAGCTTCGAAAAAAACTTAAGAAATAGGCTTTTTCTAAATAAATTTCATAGCTTTTTTAGGTTATTTTGTTTTAGGATTCAAATCCAAACTTTCCTATGAGAGGTACAAAACGAACACCTGTTATCTTCTTTGTTTTAAATTCCTGTTTATGCTTTTTAATAATATATAAGTTTTGGCCGAAATTTTTCGATCCAGCTGGAATACAAAGAATTCCCCCATCTTTTAATTGATCTCGCAACGGTATAGGAATTTTTGAAGGCGAAGCTGCAGTTACTAAAATTTTGTCATAAGGCGCTTCTTCGGGATATCCTAGAGTACCATCTCCATGAATAACAGTAACAGTTTTTTCATAACCAGTATTTTCAAGACTTTTTTTTGCATTTCTTACTAATTCTTCATGCCTTTCTAATGTATAAACATGACCAGGATTTACTGAACCTTTTGGAGCAACTATCTCAGCACATAAAGCAGCATGGTAACCAGAACCTGTTCCAATTTCTAAAACCTTATCTCCTTCCTTCAATTTTAAATACTCACACATCATCGCGTTCATATGGGGGGCACTTATGGTTTGCCCTAATCCAATTGAAAGAGGAGAATCCATATATGCGCTTGATTCAGCATCTTTTGGTACAAATCTATGTCTAGGAACATTTAACATTGCCCTAATTACTTCCGGTTTGGTTAAAATACCTCTATCCTCGAGATTCTCAACCAGTCGCTTTCTTTTTTCTTCAAAATGCATATTTAATTTTGAGATCGTAATAAGATATTTTTCTGATCAAAAAAAATTCACATAGAAAAATCATTTTTTAATGATATAAATTTTATCGTTAGATTTAACTTCTTTATTTAGACGTAAATTAAATCTGACTGGATCGGAATATCTCTTTCTTGAGATACTTTGAATTTTCTCTCCTTTATAGATCATAGTCTTTATAGTCTCAATCATATATGTTTCAGTTCCCTCAATAATTATCTCATCACCTAATGTTAATGGAATATCTAAGCTTTCAAGTAATACGTTTGCAGATTTACTGTTTTTATCAAATGTGAGGATTTTTCCTAAATAATGTTTTTTATAATGAGAAACATTGCCCCTTTCCATTAACTCAATATCTTCTATTGTCGGTTTATGAAAGTAAAATCCTGTATGGAAACCACGATTATACACCCTTTTTAATCTTTCAAGCCAAATAATTACTTTATCTTTTGTGTAAGTTCCATTAAAATAACTATCAAGTGCTTCTTTATAGCATTCGGAAACAGTTTTGACATAGAGTGGATCTTTCATTCTTCCCTCAATTTTAAATGCATCTATTTTAGCATTTATTAATTCTGGGATATATTCAATCATACAAAGGTCTTTAGCATTCAAGAACATCTGACCATTATAGATGAATTCATTATTTTGGTCATCTAATACTCTCCATTCTCGCCTACAAGGTTGAGCACAATTTCCTCTATTAGCAGAATTTTCTTCAGAGTCATAAATAGTAGCAGAAAAATAACATCTTCCTGAAATAGAAGTGCACATTGAACCATGAACAAAACATTCTATTTTCGTCTTTGAAAGATGGTGTTTAATCAATTTTATCTGTTCTAATGAAAGTTCTCTTGCTAATATTATCCTTTCAGCACCAAATTCTTCAAAAAATTTCGCAGATTCAATATTGGATACATTAGCTTGTGTTGATATATGAAATTTAATATTATTTCTTTTTGCTATTCTAATTGCAGCAAGATCATGAGCAATAATAGCATCAATTGCAGCTTCTTTTGCTCCTAAAATCAGATTTTCTAAATCTTGTAATTCGTTATCATAGATTAAAATGTTCGTGGTTAGATATGCCTTTATTGGGGTCTTTTGGCTATGGCAAAATTCAGCAATATTATTCAGATCATTTCTTTCAAAATTTTTTGCTTTTTGTCTCATGTTGTATTTATCTACACCAAAATATATGGCATCTGCTAAACCACTCACAACTTTTAGAGTTTTCCAATCTTGAACCGGAGCAAGTAATTCTGGACGAATCTCCATATTAAAGTATAAATTTATTTACTAATTATTAAACCTAATTTAATGTAAAATAATAATTTTAGAATTAATAAGTTGAGGGAGTCCAAAAAATGGAATCAAAAATGCCTAAATGTAAAGTTACTGTATTAAAAAGAACGTTGTTTAAGGACTTAATAGAAGAATATGCTGAAGATCAATATAAAAATGTTCCACCGTGTGAAATTTTTAAAGATGGACAAGAATTTATTGTTGACCCAAATCTAGCAGAAATTCCAAAAGATTTTTGCCACTGGGCTTGGGCAGATATTAGAGATTCTATCACATTAGTTGCTTCAGGTGGTAATGTGTTAGGATTTAAAAACAAAGGTACAGTTATTGCTGGATGTAGTGATTGGTTCCGACCAGTAGTTTTTAAAATAGAAAGGTTGGATTAAAAGAAAATGCATCCCATTATTTAGAAGTTATTTTTTGTTTTAGTTTAATAGCGATAACATAGAAGGCAATTGGAGCAAACACCCATATTAATTGAGGCAATAGTGTGATATTATGTCCAAAAAATGAGAATAATAAAGGATTCCATACATAGACATAATATTCCCACCCCCCACTCGTTGTACTTAACAACTCCACAATAAGAGTAGATATTTGGCCATAAATGAGAAATATGATAAGTTCGCTTGGTTTGAATTTCTCAAGAACAGGTTTCTTACAAATCAATTGTATGAACCATACTCCTAAAAGGAACAAGCCGCCGTCCCAAAAACTATGGGTTGTTATTATCAAACTAGATGAAAAAGGAAATGGCAATGGAGGAGGGGATATAAAACTTGCAGGAGGAATTGGGCTAATCTGATTAGCGATTGTCAATGGAACTTCCCACAAAACTCCCAAAATAACACCTATCCAAAATAAATACCAATAATACTTATCTATTTTTTCAAACTTATATAAATAGTAAACGATATTACATATTAAAATCCCTACGATCCATACAAACCAATAAAAAAGCGCCATACCAAATATAACCTCACATTATATGTTTTTATATAAAAATTAATAGCATTGTAATAATTATTGAAAAATAATTTGACAATTATAATTTTTAAGGTTTAAAACGATGAAGGTTGTATTATTTAATGGAAGTCCAAGAAAGAAGGCAAACACATATGAATGCTTAAATATTGTTAGGGAAGAATTAGAAACTGAAGGAATTGATTGCGAAATAATTTGGATAGGTAATGAAAGATTGCAGGGTTGTACTGCATGCTATCAATGTATTGATAATGATGACCAGAGATGCATCATCGAAGGAGATAATATGAATGAATATATTCGAAAAATGCTTGAAGCAGATGGTATTATTATCGGTTCTCCCACTTATTTTTCTGATTTATCAACAAGCACGAAAGCCTTAATAGAACGTGCAGGATATGCTACTGGGGGGCATTTAAAGCATAAAGTTGGAGCAGCGGTTGTAGCTGTAAGAAGAGCTGGTGCAAACCATGTATTTTCCAGCATTAATTACTTCTTTCTTATCAAACAAATGTTTGTTGTAGGATCAAGTTATTGGAATTTAGGTATTGGAAGGAACCCCGGAGAAGTATTGGACGATGAAGAAGGTATCAGAACATTTAAAAATTTAGGTAAGAATTTTGCTTTTTTGCTCAAAAAACTCAAATCTTAATTTTCAACCTTTTTTATATTTTAAATATATCGAAATGGATGATTCATGGAAACTTTTAAATTGAGTAATGTAAATAATTTTGTTTTACAAAAACAACATCTTACGCCAAATTCGAAAATTGATGATATTATACAGATTACTAAAGATATTTGTGGACTTCATTCTACAGAACTTTCAACTTCTTATTTATCATTATTAGAAAGAACAAATAATTTCAAAAAGGAAGATTTAGAAAAAGAGCTTTATGAAAATAAAACTCTTGGAAGAATTCGAGGAATGCGTAGAACATTATTTATCCAAACCAAAGAAATGATTCCCATAGTACATGCTGCCACATATAAATTGAGCGAAAAAAATTTTAAAAAATACATGGAATTTCATAAAGTTTCACTAAGTGAATATCAAAATATTTCAAATCAAATATTGAATCTCTTAAACGGAAGAGAATTGTCAGCAACGGAAATTAGAAAAGAATTAGATTCAACGCTAAATATTCCAGCAATCATACAGTTAATGTGTAATTATGGCTTATTAATTAGGGGGAAGCCTATAAAAGATTGGAAAGATAGAAGAAATAAATACGCTAAATTTGCCAGTTATTTTCCTAACATGGAATTAGCAATAGAAAATGAAACAAAAGCACTTCAAATCTTAGTTGAAAAATATATTAGAAGATATGGTCCTGCCACAGAAAATGATCTCTCTTGGTGGACAGGTTTAACTAAATCAGAAATAAGGAAACGATTGAGTGTAATTGAGCCAGAACTAATTAAAATTAAGATTTCCTCAATTCAAGGGATATGTACCATATTTAAATCTGATTTAGAAGGTTTAACAAATCATAAAGCATTTGGTAAGCCAATATTATCATTATTACCTAAGCTGGATCCATACCCAATGGGATATAAGGAGCGGGAAAGATATATCAACTCTGAGAATTATAATCAGATGTTTGATCGTTCAGGAAATGCAACATCCACGATATTTTTGGATGGAGTTGCTATTGGTGTTTGGGATGTTGAAGAAAAACCGGAACCAACAATTAAATATCACCTATTTCATACTATTGAAAAGGATTTAATCGCTGAATTACATTCTAAAGCAACTAAAATAGGAAAATTCTACTTCGATGAAGAAGTTCAAATATTAGAGTGCAAATCGATGGTTCCACTCACAGAAAGAACTGCTGGGGGTTTCATGACACCACTTAAAAATTGTTAAAAAGAGGGGCAAATTAATAGAAACTTATGAATACTAATAAAATCCTCAAAATTTTATTAATTCTTGGTGGAATTGTAGAAATTGCTATAGGTTTGTTATTTTTTTTATTAGATTTATTTTTTGAACAGTTAGGAGTTCAAAATATTCCAATTTTTACCCAAATGGCAGGAACGTTTATATTTTGCTATGGAATTCTTTTAATATATTCCGCTCGAGATATCAAGAAATACTTGATTATTCCTATATTAAATATTTTAATTAGGATTGTTATGGTTATCTTCAGTTTGATAAATATCATTGAATATCCTCAATTTTTTCTGATACTCCTCTTGGCAATACCATATGATATTGTATGGTCAATATTAATGGTAATCTTTTTAAAAAAGGAAGGCATAATTTTCAAGAACTTCCAAATTAATATAGGTGGTAAATAATGAGCATAATCATTTTAGGAGCATGTGGAGAAGTTGGAAGGTATATCTCGTTTGATCTAGTAAAGAGTGGATTTAAAGTCACTTTAGCCGATATAAGGGAATTAGAAGGGGAAAAGCTTGCAGATAGGTTAGGTACTAATGCCACATTTTTAAAATTAGATATTATGGACCATGAAAACTTGGTTGAAGTTCTTAAAAATTATAAATTAGTAGTGAACAATATAGGACCATATTTTATGTTTAAGGATTGGATTCCAAGAGCAGCAATCCAAGCAGGAATCAATTATGTGGATATTTGTGATGATCATGATGCTACTAGGACCTTTTTAAACATGAACAAGTATGCAGAACGTGAAAACTTGACCTTTCTTATTAACTCAGGTGCTTCAGCAGGATTGACAAATATTATGGCAAAAATGGGAGCAAATCATTTGGATAAAGTTCAATCAATAAGGGTATTATGGTTCGAAGATTCAGGAGAAACAATTGGTTTTGGGCAGTTAGCTCATTGGGCTCACATTGCTATGGGGAAAGTCCCACAATATATTAATGGAGAATGGAGAAATATTAAAGCTCTAACTGATAGGGAAGTAACCGAATTTCCCCCTCCATTAGGATCAGCCCCACTATATTATGTTGGGCATCCTGAACCTGTTACACTTCCCCTCTATATAGAAACAGATGAAGCAATCTGTAAGGGAGGAATTCTTCCAGAATCAGATATAATGTTAACTAAAATACTTGATAAAATAATAGTGAATAAACATGAAAAAATAATGAAATTAGTCTGTAAATTCTTTTTGAAGATTCTCCCCCTAATTACTGGGAAAGTGGAAGAACGAGAGATAGTTTCTTCTTTTAGGACTGATGTTATTGGATTAAAAAATCAGAAGAATATTCATCTATCTTATGCTGTTATTGGTGAAGTTGCAAGACTCACTTCAGTTCCCGCTTCAATTACCGCTCAAATGATCTTAAATAAAGAGATCAACTCTCATGGTGTATTTCCACCCGAAGGGTGCCCTGATCTAAATCTTGATAAAGTAAAAAAAGAGTTGGAGAAAAGAAATATTAGCATAATACGAAGATAAATTTGAAACTTTTTTACATTTAGGTGGAGATTGTCAATATCTATATATTTCTATCAGTTGTATTGATATATAAGACTATAACTTTTATTATTTATTCACTTCTAAGATAACCAGATAAATTTAAAAAGCGATGAGTGAAAAATTAAATGTTTTGTTTATTATAACTGACGCAATGCGCGCAGATCATATGAGTTGTGCTGGTAATCCGACAATAAAAACTCCTAATCTAGATAAATTAGCCAAAGAAGGAACCAGATTCACTAATCATTACTGTACTAATCCGATTTGTATGCCAAATAGAGCTTCCTTACTTACGGGTGTTTATCCGAATGTACATGGTGTAAGAAGCAATGGAATAAATCTTCGCCAAGATATCCCAACAATCACTCAGACTCTTAATAAAAGAGGATGGTATACTGCAGCTATAGGAAAAATACACCATCAGTATTGGTTAGGCCCATTTAAGCACAGGAGCCGATCAGCAGAAAGTCTAATCGATTGGGCTCATGATAGAGACAAAAGTTATCCTGTTAGAAATCATTTTCCATTACCATATTATGGTTATGAAGAAGTTGAAGTAATATCTGGAAACGGGACTGTATGCGCAGGACATTATACAGAATGGTTAGAAGAAAAAGCTCCAAAAATTGCTGAAGATATGAAACAAAGAGTATTGAACTATGATAATTTATTCAGTATTACATGCGATCCTATCCCGGATCAATTATATAACACTACATGGGTTGCTGAGAGGGCTTTATCATTTTTAAAGAGATACTCAAATGGGGATTATGGGAACAAACCATTTTACTTACATTGCTCATTTCCAGATCCACACTGGCCTTTAAATCCTCCTAAAAAATATCAAGATAAATATAAACCAGAAGATATCGAACTTCCAATTAGTTTTAAAGATATTAAGAATCTATATAGTCATGAATATTTGGGCGATCATTTAAGAAAACCCCCATTTAGAAGAGCATTTATACGAGAATCTACTGAAGAAGAGGTTCGTCAGTTAACAGCTTTAACATACGCAGCAATTGCTTATATTGATCATTATATTGGTAAGATATTAGCTTCTTTAGAAAAATATGGGTATTCTGATAATACTATCATTGTATTCATGAGTGATCATGGAGATTTAATGGGAGATCATGGTTTATTATTTAAAGGTCCTTGTCCTTTCAATGGTGTACTACAAATCCCACTAATTTGGAAAGTACCTGGTTATAAGAAATCTAATATCTCTGAATCATTGGTAAGTTCAATTGACTATCCAAAGACGATTCTTAACCTATTGGATATTCCTGATCGATATCACCCTTCTGGTATGCAAGGATATAATATTATACCAATTTTAGAAAATCCAAATAAAGAAGTCAGAGATTGTGTATTTATAGAAAATGATGAAGAAGTTGGAACTCTTACTGCAAGATTACGCCATTTGATAACAATGGACTATAAGTTAACTATATATTCAGACTTAAGTAATTTTGGGGATATTTATGATCGAAATAACGATCCTCATGAATTAAATAATTTATGGTTTTCTAAAGAATTTAAACCTAAAAGGTTTCAACTAGTAAATAAACTTCTACACGAATCTCTTAAAGCTCAATCAATATACCCTCAAAGAATTGCTGGAACTTAGAATTTAAATCTTTAAATACTACATTGCTTAATATTTATCTATTACAACTCTAATTATACAATATTAATTGATTAATATGAGTAATGCTAAAGAGATTACAAAATTCACGACTTTTGTCATACTATTAGCAGCATTTATTGCGTGGATGCATGATGGGTATTCATTAGTTATGATTACGTTGCTAGCGTCGCAATTAAAGAACTTTTTCGGAGTAACGGATGCAGCAATTGGACTAGTAATTTCCTTGCAATTCGTGTTTACTGTTCCCGGGGCGATATTATTTGGAGAGCTGGGCGACCGCTTTGGCAGGAAAAAAGCACTCATTCTTTCAATAGCCTGGGATGCAGTATTTTCTTCATTAACTTCATTAGTTCCTTCAAATCAATTCATTCTTTTTGCCGTCATGAGAATGATCTCTGGTTTAGGAGTAAGTTGGGGGCTTTCCTTCTCTCTTATATCTGAACATTTTTCATCTAAAAGGAGAGGTGCAGCTGGAGGTTTGGTGCATTCAACTTTCGTGATAGGGTATATTGGAGCAATTATCACAACATTATTAATTGGCCAATGGCAATTTTGTTTTTTAACTACACTTTTTCCTATTCCCTTCTTAATTCTCTTTTGGTTTGCTTTACCTGAATCTGCAATTTGGTCAGAATATGATCAGATAATGAAAGAAAAGAAAGTTAAGCAAAAAATTCGTATAAAGGAATTATTTAGTAGAAAATGGTTAAAATTAACACTTTTTTTAATATTACTATTTTGGCTGGCTGAATTAGCGTATCATGCCTTAGTAGATTTTGCTCCAACTTTTTTTGAATATTTATTTGCTAATGCAGGAGTCGCAAACTATGCAAGTGCTTCAAGACTATTTATGTTAGTTCTTATGGTAATTGCAGCTTTCGGTCTATTTTTCTTTGGTTTTCTTAGCGATTATATTGGCAGGAAAAAAGCTTTTATGGTTGATAACATAATCGGGATTTTTGGGGGTGTTTTATTTGCTGTTTTTACAAAACTTCTCTTTAATGATAGTATGCTATTAGTATCAGCTGTATTTATTACACTTGGATTTGGTCTTCATGGAATCTTTGGAGTTTGGTCATCTGAATTATATGACACCGAAATTAGAGCTTCGGCAAATTCAATTATTTTTTCCGTTGCTCGTGGATTAGGATTAGGAGGTTTTATTGTTGGAGTAATATCCGATGCACTTAACCCATTTAGTGCAGACCCTTTTAGTAATCCATTTATCTCTCTTCAGGCACTAGGTACCGGAATGCTTCTAAGTCTAGCAGCCTTTATCGGGATCTTTATTGTGCTCCGTTTTGTACCAGAACCTAAAGATAAAACTATAACAGCAATTAGAGAAAGGAGTTAACTAAAACCTAAAGCTCTTTTTTTTTTCATTTTACTTTGGCACAAACTAGATTAATTTTTTATAATATTCAACTATAAAAGTATGAAAATCAAAGATGAATATAAATATAGTAGAACGTTATTATAATTGTAATAGAAGATTGTAAAAGGCTCAGGGTTAATGAATAAAAATATTTTCGGGCATAGTACATTTCTAATTATTTTCTTAATTTTACTCAATCTTTTTCTAATTTCAACTAATTTTCTCTCTTTTTCAAATGCTCAGATTAATGGAGACCCTTTTTCATTTTCGTCTGATTTTTCTTTCATTGAATATTGTCAAATCGAAGGAGGGGAAGAAAATGTTAGTTCAATTCATATTGACTTACCAGAACCGAATTGGACAATTTCAAATATTCAAATTAATTTTACTGACCTAAGTTTAGGAAGCCAAATTAGAGTTATTGAAGAGACTGAAACAGGGCTGGAACAAATATGGAATAAAAATGTTAATTTTCGAACTTTTGCTCTAGGCACCCAAATTGAAATTTTAGAAGTTACTGACTTACTAGGTGTTTACATCAAAGGATATAAAACCATACAAGCAAACGAGACAATTCAATTCCAAGTTCAAGGATTTAATGAAGCAACTTTTAGTCCTAACGGTATTATATATAGATCTATCGATTTAAATATATCCACTAGTTTAGATTGGTATTATCAAGATTTTTCTTCAAATCCTATTAGTTTACCGATTGGAAATTATTCATTAGTGATGAATGGAACTAGTTTACCAATCAGTACTGAAGCAAAGTATTTTTGGCAGAAAGACGATTTAGATCCTGAGATTCCTTTTTTGTATACTTCCTCTTATATAACTTCCTGGACGACGGGTACAGTAAATACAAGCTTCCTAAGCAAACTGAAAGTTTCTGATCCTAGTCAACTGTATTTTCCTTCAGAACTCAATATGACTGCTCAGATTAATGGAGATAATTATGAAGTAACTAATGGATTAACTATAGGGAAGGGATTTTTAGATATTTCTAATTTAACTCAATTTATGGATGAGCCCGAGCTAAATATTCCAATCTTGATT
The DNA here is from genome assembly GCA_048885765.1 of Candidatus Hermodarchaeota archaeon. Lineage (GTDB taxonomy): Archaea > Asgardarchaeota > Lokiarchaeia > Sigyniarchaeales > SOKP01 > Loki-b32. The sequence continues at coordinate 17,238 of JBHLLI010000019.1, read as the reverse complement.
AATCAATCTTTGATATTAAATTACCATTATGATTACTCTATTTATTTAAATAATGAATTCTCTACTCTAGGCTCTACAATCGTTGAAGAGTTTGGGAATCGGTGGTCAATGTCCCCTATAATCAATAGAGTTTCAAATAATTATGAAATACAATTTGATTTTCCAGGAAATTGGTATAATTTAACAGTATTTCGAAAATCAGGGCCTTTATGGGAAAATGTAACATCTAATGCGATAATTAATCTAACTACGAGTACACTTATTATACCTAATAACACAATATTAGGCGGATATGAATGGAAGATCACAGCAAATTCACCAAATATAATTTTTGATATAAATCTCCCAGAATTGCGATGGCGGGCTGGACAAGAATTACAATTTTCAGTTATTTTACCTTTTTCAGATGGTAATTTAACATTCTTTCTCATAAATCCTTTAGGATTTGGATATAATGAACCTATAGAATTAAAAGAAGTATTATCTACAGAAACTCTCTTTTCTTATTTAATCCCATCAAGTTCACGTGAGGGTTATTATAATATATTAATATATTGGAATAATATGACGGATGCTGGAGTACATTTCCAACAGTTTGAAATATACATTATTCCACCTCCCCCTATTACTGAAATTGTAATCGGAGTAATTTTAGCTATAGTTGGATTTACAGGAGGTCTTATAGGTTATCAACAAATTAAGAAATATAGGATTAAAAAAATAGAAGAAAGTGAAAAACTTTTTAATAAGTGTATGGATGTATTGAATTTACATCATGTGATCGTTTCAGATAAAAAATCTGGCTTAAATATTTACCAACAGCCATTTACAGAAAGAGAAATTGATGCCGCTATGATTTCAGGATTTTTACAAGCTATTCATTCATTTGGTATAGAATTGATCAAAATTGAAGATAGTTCCCAAACGATAAAGTTAGAATACAAGGATTCAATCATAATCATGACTGAATTTGTAAACATAAGACTTATTTTGATCATGAAGGCGCATCCATCTTCAAATTTCTTATATTCTCTTGAAGACTTAGCTTATGATCTCTACAAATATTTTGGTGAATTAATTGATAAATTCAGTGGTGATATACAACCTTTTAAAGCAATTGAGAAACTGTTAAAGCACCATCTTAATACTTCTCTTACTTACCCAATGAAAATTTCAGAACAGGTGAATTTAGATTCAATTAGAATACATCCTAGTGGAAAAGCAATGATAAGTAAGGCGAAATCGATTATGAAACGACAAAACTCAAACACATTCTATTTATCCTCTCTATTACCTGAAAAAGAGTGCAGTCCTAAAGATTTAGAAACAGTTTTAGCTTTACTGGATAAAAAGATTTTTCTAATAATTGAATAAGATCTTTATCTATTAAATTACTAAGAAGTTTAACATATAGGAGAGATTTATACCCAAAGAATATTTAATTGGTATTTGCATTGCAATTTTGAATTAAATAAAGATTAATAAATCAAAATTTTGTATTGTTTTTGGATTTTATAATCAAAATTTAAATAATTAGGTAAAGATTAGAATATTAGTTTCTGAATTAAAATTTTCAATATAAGATTTTGGGTTATATATGAGGAAAATCGTCAAGCAAGTCTATTTAATTCCTTTCTTTCTGATATTAACATTCATGTTTTTAAATATTACTAGTTTCATGAAAATATCACATGCTCAAATCAATAACGATTCTCTAAATCCACATGCTAATTTTATTTTTATTGAATTCTCAGAACAAATCGGTAATAATAGTGATATAAGTTCCCTCGATATTCCATTAGCTTCCGAATCATGGAATATTACTAATATTGAGATGAATTTTACTGATATTAGACTTGGTAAAGAAATAAAAGCTATAGAAGACTTAAGTGATGGGAGCTCTAAAATAACAATTGGAAATGCTATTAAAGGTTGGGGAGTACAAGTAAATATTACTGAGCCTACAACTATTTTTGGTGCTTATATAATGGGTTATAGGAGCATACAGACACCAACGATATCAGTATATTTTCAATTGACTGGCTATGATAATGTTACCGATACCCCTAATTCAAACATTATTAGATCTACTATCCTAAATATTTCTACAATTCCAAATTGGTACCTTCAAACATTCCAAAATGAGATTGATCTTTCACCTGGGCAATACTATCTGACTTTAAATGGTTCTCAATTACTGCCTTATGAAAAAACAGCATATTATTGGAATTATAATGATTCTAGTTCTATTAATCCAACTTTACATACATCTAAGTATGATGGTTCAAAATGGGTTCAAGAAGCAGTAGGAGAACCTTTATTATATAAGTTAATTCAGAGAGTTAATAGAACTTATAGTCCTGAAGATATTAATATGACTCTAAATATTGATGGTTCTTTATACCCTGTTAATGCTAATGGAAGTTTTACATTAGATACTATTATATCTCCCAATACTGATTTATTTCATATTCCTATCACTAATAACCGATCTATTACTCCCTTATTTAATTTAGATTTTCATATAAAACTAAGAAATTGGTTAAATACAACTGGAGATGTATTAATACAAGAAGATTTAGCAAATACTTGGACAATTGAGCCTGAAATACAAAGATGCTTTTGTACTTATTCCTTTAAATTCAATTATCCTTCAGGTTGGTATAACCTAAGAGTCTTTAGAGATATAGGTGGGGGTTGGGTTGACATAACCTCCATAGTTATAGTAAATACCACCAATTATTTCATCCTTATATCAAACATCACAATACTTGATGGTTCGGATTGGAGAATAACTGCAAATTCTCCAAATATCCCACTTTCTTTAAATGTGCCAACAACTGGATTTGGACCGGGTCAGGAAATTCAATTTTCTGTGAATGCCCCAATAAATCCTGGTAACTTAACTTTTAGATTAGTTAATCCTTTAGGTTTTCTCGCCCAACCAGACGTTATCTATATACTTGATACAATTGAAACAGAAGATTTGTTGTTAAGCTATCAACTTTCGAATAATCCTTATGCTGGAACTTATAAAACCTATGTATTCTGGAATAATGGGATTGCCGCAGGTGTAATTTCTCAAGAATTTGTAATTACAATACCATTTACTCTTGATCCAATAGTAATTGCTATGATTGCTGGAGCAATTGCATTTGTGGCATTATTTAGTTTCACCACTTATAAAGTGGCTAAAAATTCCAAATTGAAACACGAAGCACACAGGCAAAAAATATTTAATAAATATATGGATGTTCTTAACCTCGATTACTTCATTATTATCCACAAGCAATCAGGATTAAATGTTTATGAACAAGTTCTTGCAACTAAGTCTATAGACGCATCCTTAATAACAGGATTTTTAGAAGCAATTCGTACATTTGGAATTGAACTTACAGGAGCTGGTGAACAATCTCAAACAATAAAATTGGAATACCATAAGTCAAAAATTCTCATGTCCGAGTTTAAAAGTTTTAGAATTTTGTTAATCATGAAAGAAAGTCCTTCTCAAGACTTTTTAGACTCAATAAAAACACTTTCATATGATATCGATAATAAATATGGAAGTCAAATTGAGAAGTTCAAAGGAAATCTTGATGCGTTTATAGGAATTAGAGATTTACTTGAACAACACTTGCAGACTTCATTGATATATCCATTAAAAATAGTCAAACAACAAGTCAAATTAAAATCCGATGAAAAATCAATGATGAATAAAGCCAAAAACATAATGAAAAAGAAAAATACAGATTATTTCACCGTAACGAATCTACTCTCTATAAGGAAGGGATTTTATACAAAAGAAGCCGAGACAATACTCAATTTAATACAAAAAAAGGTTTTTCAACCTAAAATGTAAAATTTTTTTAATATTATAAAAAGATAAAAAAAAGTTTTTTTTTAATTTTTATTTAGATTTTTTTCTCCAATAAGCAAAATAAACAATAAGAAGAATAATCGCTACAGGTATGCCAACGACAATTACTATCCACATTACAGTCAAGAAGAAAGTACTAACCCAAAATGCATAGCCAAAAGTACCAAATGTGGTGTAGAATGTGCCATTTACACCGTGGTAAATACAATATACTAAGAACATAAAAAAACCACCTCCACCGCCTCCACCAGCAGTTTTGGCATTTTTCCTTTTCTTTTCTCTGCTCTTAAATGCTTGTTTTTCTTCTTCAGGTAATCTACGCCAAAATAGATATCCTCCTATGCCAAAGAATAAACCAGCTGGGACTCCTATAAATAAAAGTTCCCACAAAAAGATAAGAACAAAAGATGCTAACAATGCATCAAGAGTCCATTCATCAAATGTCCATGCACCATAATTTCCAATAGGGGAAGAATTAATATACCAAAATATAACAGTAATAGCTCCTAATATTAAACAAACTCCAGCGATGATAACTACCATAAATACTTTCCAGTGTTCCTTGATCTTACTAGTCCAGAATTTCTCATCACTCATTTCATTACTATTTTCCATTCTAATTTCCTTTTATTTATGTTAAAATTTTGTGTAATAAGAAATCAAGTAGAGTATATAAAATTAACTAGGATTAAGTATCGGTACCCCTAAAATATATTAATGGGGCACTTCTATATTATCTACTAGAAATATTACAATATATATTCTAAAACAAGAAATATTTAGTTTTTTACAGTCCAAATCTTTTCTTTTTCTTTTCAAGAAAGCTTTTTTGTGTTAAAATATCCATTTCAGCATTTAACCAACATAGCTCATCGTAAGTACAACTAGAATTAAAAACCTGCTCTGCTTTTTGTTTAATATCTTCAATAGAGGGCATTTCATAATTGATTTTTTGGATCTTTTCCGCCAGAATCCAACATAGTTCATCATAAGTATATCCTTTTAAAGAAAAATAATATGCCGCGTCTCTTATTTGTGATTTAAGGTCAATCTCTTCCGGTTCTTCTTCAAAGATTTCTGGTTTAGACGGTATTGTTGGTTCAGGCTTAATTTCAGACTCTACTTTTACTATCGGCTTTTCAAATTTTATAAATTTAATTGTATCAGTAGGTTCCTTTGACTTCTTCAATGGTTCAATCTTTCGGTGAGCTTTAATTTGTCCAATCCATTTTACTATTCTTTCCTCAGTCTTGAATTCTCTTTCTTGTGGTATTCCATCAAGTCCAATTGATTTAATATCCTCCGGTGGAGTCACAAATATAAATTCTGGTCTACGCTCAACTGTTTTTCCTGGTATAAGCCCCTTCTCAAGATTATGCATCATGGCTAAAAAGGATCCATATTCGCGTTTTTGTTTCATAATAAGGATTTTTGTTGACCCACCACGGTCTTTATCAATCTTTCTTGCGATATCAGCAGTTATATCTTTTTGTGATTGCGGCACCTCTAATCCTACCCAAATATAAATTGTATTCTTTTCTTCGTCATCAACAAGATACACATCATTTTGCTCAAAATTTAGTTTATCTAACTTTACTAATTCCCCTTTTTCACTAATATTAAATAATTGCATAACAGTCTCTTTTAAGATGAGTGAAATATTATAGAAATAGATTAATTATAAGTATATAATCTTTATCGTTTATCCATATCTTTCTTATTCTATAGGACTATTGTCTAATTTTTGAATATGCCTAATAGTTTTTAGATTCCTTAAGCTTTTTAATACTAACTCCATTATATCTTTAGTGAAGATAAGCAATTAACTTATAATTAAATTTTAAAAATTAGGAAGATGAGCCAAGAAAATATTGATACAAAAGATCCTAATCTCATAATAAGAGAATTAAAAGATGAAAATGAGAGTTTGAAGATGCGAATTGTTGAATTAGAAGAAGAGATTAAAATCCTTCTAGGATCCAAAGAACCATATAAGCAAATAAAAACACCAGAAGTTCATTATGAACCAATAACACCTACACCTACACCAGAAAAAGAAGTTATTGTTTCCAGTTCAGCTTTTTCTTCAGATACAGTTCCATTGGAAATGGGTAAGGGGCCAATAGTAGAGGGAATGTCAAGACGAGAGTGTCCTATATGTGGTAATACTAATAAAGCTCTTATCTATGAAAATCTTGATAGAACACACATAATTAGCGCATATCCAAGAATGTATGGCAAAAAGTATAAATGTGGTGAGTGTGGTCGCGAATGGCGGATACCTGTAGGAATGTAAACTGATTTATAATCAATGAAGTATCCAGAAACTCCTCTCTCTTAATAGAGATTAGAAGAAATATAATTCTTTAAACATGTTCGGTTTTAGATTTAAATCATACTCTGCTTTTTATTTACTATAACATAAATTGAAATAATAAGCTGAGAAAACTATGAACAATCAAAATATCAAAAAGAGTATATTGAATTTAGACTCTTTACTTGATTATCAAGAAGGATCTATTGTTAGTCGGGCTTTAATCAATAAAGAGGTAGGAACAGTAACCTTATTTTCATTTGATAAAGGTGAGAGTTTAAGTGAACATACTGCTCCATTCGATGCGCTTGTTTATGTGTTTAATGGAGAAGCAGAAATAATTATCTCAAAAGAAAAATTTCATTTAATAAGTGGCCAAATGATTATTATGCCTGCTAATGAGCCGCATGCTTTAAAAGCGATAGAAAAATTCAAAATGATGCTAATAATGATAAAATCTTGAACATCTAAATAAAAAAATATATATTTTCTTTTAATTTTTAAAATATGTGCATGATAAAGACCTCTCAGATGATGAATTAGAAGAAGAACTTGAAAAAGCTTTGGAAGCTGATGAAAAAAAAAGAGATGTTTTTAAAATTATACGAAATGAGAAAGATTCGTTAGAAACAAAAGAACAGCGATTTAAAAAAAAGTTTAAGTATTAAAATTTATCTGTTTTTAAATAAGTAATAATTACAAGACATTTTATAATCAGTTATGAGCTTTTTCTTCTTTTGTAACAATTTGTTTGGAATAGAAATATAATAAAAATGTAATTAGTATAAACAATATAGACACAATCAATATTGCCAGATAAACTCCAGTAATACCAAAATTATCAGAATATGGTGCAAGGGTCATTGGAACTAGGGCAATACCTGTAAAATAACTTGCTGTTAATGATCCTGCTAAAGCACCACGTCTTTTTGGGGATAAAACTTGACTATAATAAGTTATAGTCGTAAAAAGTATTCCTCCTGAAAGTCCGGCAAGAATCCAACCCACTGCTAAAAATATAAATCTTTCTGGAATCGTTATATCTCCAATAATCAACAATATTAGCAATGAAGATAGTAAAATTAATGAACCAGACATTAAAGGCAATTTAACACCTTTTTGTTTTATTAAAAAACCGGTTAGAATACCAGTTAATGCGGCGCCAACTCCAGCAATACTTAGAATGATACCTAGTATTCTAGCATCTAATACTCCTGCAAGAGTTTTAGACGTCCAAATATTTATTGCTATATAAGTATGAGATATAAAAAATGCAGAAAACATCATTAGTAGTACCGAGAAACGTCGCCATTCTTTTGAAAGCTGTGAGAAAAATATCAGTATTCCTGACTCTTTTTGGACATTTTGATTTGGTCTTCTCGCAAAAATAAAGTATACCAAACAGATACAAGTTATTATTATAAATAATACATAAATTGATTGCCAACCAAATAATATCATTTGAGATGCAATTAAAGGACCTAAACCTACTCCTAAATTGGCACTTGCCCCTAGATATCCCATTTTTTTAGCGACATTAGGTGTAGGAGTAATATCAGTCATTAAAGCTATAAGAACTGGATTAATAAATCCAAAACCAATTCCACCTATTATATTTGCGATTACATATATTCCTAAATTGAAAGATAATGCTGCAATCAGCATTGCAATTCCAAATAAGATCAAACCACTTATTAGGACTGGAATTCTTCCTTTATTATCAGAAACTGCCCCAGAAAACAGTTGTGTTATCGCGAAGGGGAACATAAATGCTGGAATCGCAATTAATATATTATCCGGTGTAACATGAAAACTGGTAGATAAAACATTAAATAAAACGTTTATAATATTTCCAGTTAAGGGACCCAGTAAAAATAGTAGAAATATTATAAATTCAAGCCATATTGTATGGTCCTTAGGATTTTTTTGGATATTTTGATTCATTATTTTTGCTATTGTTAATTCTTATTTAAAGTATTCTTTTTTAAATTAAAGAAGCTAATAATATATGTAATTAATCAAACTGTCTCTAATCAATTCCTTTATGAGATTATGACGATACTAATCAGAGAAGTAACTGATAAAGATTTGACAAATCAGGCTCGACAACTTTTTATTGAGTATGGTAAATCTCTTAATATTGATTTAAGTTTTCAAGACTTCAAGCAAGAATTAAAGTGGCTTCCAAGACCTTATTGTCTACCAAGAGGATGTCTATTATTAGCATATTTTGATAATAAACTGGCTGGATGCGTAGCTTTAAGAAAGTTAAAAAATGAAATTTGTGAAATGAAACGTTTGTATGTTCGTCCAGAATTTCGAAGAAAAAGAGTAGGATCAGAATTATCAAAATCTCTTATAACAAGAGCAATAGAATATGGTTATAGATATATACGTTTGGATACTTTACCTTTTATGAAAGAAGCAATTAATTTATATCGCGCTTTAGGATTTAAAGAAATTGCTCCTTATTGTTATAATCCTGTTGAGAATGCAAAGTTTTTTGAGTTAGAGTTATAGCTTCTTACAAAACTAATAAATATTATATAGGAGATCTATCAATTTAAGTTATAAAATAATTTATATTTCCTTTAAGGATGCAGATAGGAATATTTGAGAAAAATGACATCTATAAACATATTTGACGGTAATGATACTATTGGAGGTAATAAAATCTATTTAGAAGAGAATGGCAAAGGAATTTTTCTTGATTTCGGTATGAACTTTAAAAAATATGGATATTATTTTCAGGAATATTTAGATCCGAGATCTTCTAGGGGAATTTATGACCTCATTCATCTCAACCTAATACCGAAAATAGATGTTTATCGAAAGGATCTAATTCCATCAGACCTGAATGTCTCAAATTTCCGTAATTTAAACGTCAAAGCGATAGCAATCAGCCATGCTCATATGGATCATTGTGGAAATATAGGATTACTAAAACCAGAGTACCCTATCATAGCTTCTGCAACAACTTTAATATTACTCAAAGCAATGCTCGATACTACTCATGCTAGACTTGGGTCTGATATAACTTATTACCAGCCTAAAAATCCAAATAATAATGGAAGAATTTTAAAATCTGACAGAGATAAGGAAATATGTAGAGATTTGATATGTTTAAATGATTTTACTCAATCCTTTGAAAATTTTTTAAGGCAATGTGTAAAACCCAAAAAGGGATTCATTGAAGGAACAATATCTAATATTAAAAATGCTAAAATTGGGTTGGATATCAAAGCTTTTGGGCTAGATCATTCAATCTATGGAGCAACAGGATATTTAATTTCTGGAGATAAGACTGTCGCCTATACAGGAGATTTTCGCTTGCACGGTAAAAAAAGACAAAAAACTATTGAGTTTTTTCAAAAAGCAAAAGAAGCTTCTGTTCTTATAATTGAAGGAACTAGGGCTGGTAGGGAAGCTGTTAATGAATCAGAAGAAATTGTGTATAATAATTGTTTAAAAACAGCTCAAAAGTCGAAGGGTCTAGTAATAGCAGATTTTACAGCTCGCAACTTTGAGCGATTGGAAATCTTTAATCAAATTGCCAAAAAAATAGGTAGAAGACTTGTAGTAACTTCTAAGGATGGGTATTTACTTTCCGCACTAAAAAAAGCCGATGGGGTTGATAGGATGCAAAATATTCTGGTATATAATGAACTAAAATCAAGCAAAAAAAATTGGGAAAAGAATTTTCTTGCAGAGAATCCAAAAATTAAATATATCGACCATACTGAAATAACAAAAGAGCAGGATAAATATATAATATGTTTTTCTTTGTATGATTTAAAAAATTTATTGGATATTCAACCAACTAAAGGGACTTACATATATTCTTCAAGTGAGGCTTTTGAGGAAGAAAGCGAGTTCGATTTTATAAGGTTGTATAACTGGTTAAAACATCTTAAGCTTGATATCTTTGGATTTGAATTAACTGAAGAAGGTGATCGACTCAAACCTAAGTTTATGGAAGGATATCACGCTTCCGGTCATGCTTCAAAATCCGATTTAATTAAAGCAATAGAAACTATTGACCCTGAGATAATAATTCCTGTGCATACAGATAATCCCGAATGGTTTAGTAAGCAGTTTGATAATGTCATTCTTTTAAAGGAAACTGAACCTTATGTATTTTGATTCTATATTACATGAAAATAAAAAAAAGGGAATCTGTAAGATTAAAATACTTACAAATCTAAGTCCAAAAACTCATTTTCATATATTTCAGATCTTCCAAAATTCCTAATAATTATACCATTTTCCTTTTTTTAATTAATGCTTTAACTAATTAATAAAAAGATTTTCGGCTCCGGGAGTCTGTTCGTGGACCTTTTTCTATTATTGTTACATTACTAGCTTGTGGTCCTTTTTTTCCCTCAGTAATCTTATATTCAACAATATCCCCCTCATAAACAATCTTGAATTCACCTTCTCCACCTTCTATAGCAGAATAATGAACAAATATATCAGCAGATCCGTCATCTGGGGTAATAAAGCCATAGCCTTTTTTCTTATCAAACCATTTTACAGTTCCTTTTCCCATTGATACAACCATATTACAATATATATTCGGTTACTATTGTACCAATTAAGATTGTTAAGGAATAGAGAATAATAAGTTTATGGTAAAAAGAATATAAATTAGTTATAAAAAAGATAATAATCTAGGAATTTTCATTCTAAACTATTAAAAAAATATTTGAATAAAGTATTATTTTTCTTTTTAACTTAAATTTTTAAAATATTAGAATTATGGCAACGCGGAATAAAGCCAATTCAATTAAAAATCACTCTTCCGCAGATTATAGACCATGGCCAGTTTTTTTACTCGCATTTGTAAGATTATTTTATGTTTCTATTTTTGAACGGGCTTTGTCAAATTATTTATTATGGGAAATTGGCATTGAGCCAAGCATTTTAGGTTTTATCTCTTCAACGGGAGCGATTACTTATATTTTTGCTCCACTGGTTGGGCAATTAATTACCAAAAAATATTTAGGTATCAGAAATGCTCTTATAATGACTTCATTATCAACACCAATTTTGACTGGTCTTCAAATAGTATATCCCGAAGCCTGGTTTTTAATTGTGTGTCGTATTTTACTAGGATTAACATTAGGATTTTTCTGGCCGAACTGCCTCAACCTTTTGAGTAAATGGCAAAGAATCAGCACAATTAAACAGTCAAAGAAGAATTTCGCCTTTTTTAATTTTTCTTGGAATATAGGGTTCATTATTGGACTTATTGTTGGTTTTCTTTGGGCTTTTATTTGGAGTGATTTCCTTGCGATGACTATTTCATGGTCATTATCGTTTCTATTAATCCCTATTAGTTTCTTTATAAAAAAAGAAATAAAACCAGATATCTCAAAAGAAATTATAATATATCAAACAGAAGATCCACTCTCTCACTTAGATATAAAAGAGGATTTAACCGTTAATTCACAAACTCCAATGATAGTATTTCCTGTTATTTTTTCATGGGTTAGTATAATGTTTTTAGCAATATCAAAATCAATCTTTGTCTTTGGATACCAATTTCTTGTTGATAACTCTTTATCTGACGATTTTTCTTATCTAACCTATCTTGTACAATGTGGATTACAATTTATGCAACTCCTTGGTTTAACATGGGTAAATTCAATGAAAACATTCAGTAGGAAATTATCATCATTAGTAAGTGTTATAGTCGTTGCTGTAATTACCTTCACAGTTGCTATTATAGGAGATATATGGTATATCTCTATTATAACTCTAGTTGTTGGTTTATTTTTAGGATTAATTCATGGAGTTGGTATGAAAATTATGCTTGAATACGGGACAGCAGAAAATACTTCAAAATATTCAACAATAAATGAAATCATAGTTGGAATTGGTTTTGGTTTAACTCCTATAATCTCGGGATATGTTGTAGAAATATATCTCTTTGGAATCCATTGGTTTTTAACATTTCTAGGGCCAATAATTTTTATCTCTTTAATATTTATATCAAAAAATATCAAAAGGAAAAACAAATTACAGTTTTGACTAATTATCATCTACCTTTTATCTGGAAGCTAATGAATTAGCTTCTTACTATTCCATTTAGGTATTCTATCAATTTTATTTCCAAACTTGGATTAGGAGGATATCCATTTTCCATATTGTCCGAAATCTGAGTTCTTAGAAAATCTTCAAGGTCACTTGATGTTCCAAGTTTTTTAATTAAATAATCAATTCCTTGCTCATTGTCTACAATATTGGTTAAATATATGTAAAAGATGATACTTAAGGCTTCTTCTGAATCTCTAGCACCAACTACAAGAGTAGGACCTTCTCTAAATAAATTTCCTTGATAACTGAAGATATTTGTATTCCCCCATTTTTTAATCCTATCCTTTAAGAAATCTAATACACCAAGAATTTCCAAAGGTGACTTATCTGCTTCCAGCTTAAAAAAAATCCCGCATTCTGCTTTTTGCTCATAAATACTTATTAAATTATTTACCTGAATTTTTAATTTAACCTTCAAAGAAGAAGAATCGCTTTTTGACATACTCACTAATAACATATAAATTTATCTTATTATTGTTTTCTAACTAAAGTACTAAAATGTAAAAAGAAAATTTGGTAATATTTAAATAAAATATTTGAAGTTTGAAATCTTTTAATCTTTAATAATGAATAAAAAAACCTGAAAGTGAAAATTTTGTATTGTCATAATTGCGGTCAAAAGCTTGATGATTCAGCAATATATTGCGAACAATGTGGAGTTAAAGTTAGTAAAGAAGATGCTACAAAGTGGGTTAGTGAATCTGAAGGCTTAAATCGATATCATGAATTAGAATTTGAATTAGGGGATATAAATGATGAAGTAAATACTTTGCCTTCAAAAAATGCTTATTTAAACCGTTTGATTCAATCAAAAGATCAAAAGTATAATCAGCTTAAAATGGTTCGAAATATAATGCTAAAAGAAAAAAAGGATTATGATACTCTTTTAAAAGTAAGTTTTTCTTCTTTAAAAGCACGGTTGAGTGGGGATTTGGATGACAAGAAACGAAAAGAAGAAACAGAATATCTAGAAGCATTAGCTAATTTTGAATTTGTTGAAAAGGAATATATAAAACTGGAAAAAGAAGTTAAAGAGATTCAAAATGAAATAACTCGAATTCAAGCTTCAAAATCTAAGATCCCTGCTATAGAAGCTGAGATGGAAACAATCTTGGCTAAAATAACTGCGGGTAAGACAACCGAAAAGCTAAAAAAATTAGAAAATCAATATGGAGAATTACAACAAGAAATATCTAAAACTCAAGATATCGAAAATAGATTTAAAGAAGCAGAATCTCTTTTAGGTGAAGCAGAAAACTATTTAAATAACTCAGTAAATAGTTTAAGGTCAGCAGAAGGGCTCGGTACATGGGATACTTTTTTTAGGGGTGGTTTCTTTATTGATTCGATGAAACATGGTAATTTAGATAGAGCCCGTCAAGAAATTAATCAAGCTCAATCTCTTGTAAGAAGAGCAAAGGATTTGGTTGATGTTATTGATGATATATACATTGATTTTGAAGCGCCTAATTTATTTTTTGATATGTTTTTTGATAATTTCTTCTTTGATATGTTTGGTAATATGAAAATTACTCGAACAAGAGAGCGTGTTGAAAATTCTCTTTATCAACTTAATAGAAGTCGAAATTCATTAAATCAGCATCTGAATCAATGGATACAAAAAAGAAATCAATTAATTATTGAAATTAATAAATTGAGAAATCTAATCCGAGAAGAGAGATTATCATTATTATAATTCTACGGACAAAAATTAACTATAAACCTTTAAATTTTTTACATTGTTAAATAACCATCTATAACTTTAACCCAATGATGGTTTTGTATCAGTTCCATCTCTCTATTTAAATCTGGATCATTTTGAATATTAAAAATGCAATTTCTAATCTGATCCATTGAATTTTTATCTCGTTCATTGAAGTATTGGGATATTTGCCTTTTTAGGTTTGTATTTAATGCCTCTTTCTTAAATTTTTGATTAAAAGCAACTTCATAAATTAATACATTAATTAATTTGTCAACATAGTTTATCAGTTCTTTGTTATTTTCTCTTAAAAAATTGTTTTTATTCAATCGAATCATAATATCTGAGAGATTATTAAATATACTGTATTCCTCCGGTAATATAAGAGGGATTCTATTAATATTATTTACAGATATTTCTGTTGTTAAATGAGCTCCTAAATTAAAAACAAAATCGTAATAAAAATTGACCAATTTTGAATTCATATATAGCAAAAGATATTTAATACTAACTTCTTCTTCTACACGATCTTTTGGGATTATAGCAATACAAGTACTTAAAGGATAGTAATTCTCGTCATCATAAGCTACAGTTAGTTTTGAGCTTATTGTTTGCATTATCAATTTTTCTGGTTTCAAGAAAATTTTTTCATTTCTTGCCCTATGTAATATTTTTGGATTATAGTATAGGTATAAGCTATCGAAATCTATATAATAACGTCCAATGTTTTTACCTCTCAAGGTTTTTTTATATCTGTCATTGATACTATATTCACTTAAATACTTCTCATCATCTCCAGTAGCTATACAAGTTTTTGCTTCAAAATTTTTAATTAAATCACAGTCCTTCTTGTTCTTGATATAATTAATTATCTTAAGTTCTTTATATTGAAGATTTAAATTAATATTGTAGTTTTCTTGATGCAAAAAAACATTTTGAAGTATTTCCTTTGAAATTGCTTTTTTAGAAGTAAAGATATTTTGCTCAGGATATTTGGTTTTTATTACTATTTTATGATTATCCGGTGGTGGTTTCGGTTTTAACATAATAACTACAATTTCAGCTGTAATAGAATCAAAAACTCCTGCTCCTAAATCAATAATTTCTTCAATCGTGGTGCGTTCTAACAAAAACTTCCTTAATAGATAATAATAATTTGATCGTATAAGGTTTTTGTGAACAATATTGCTAATTTTTGAAGATTGATGGCATAGATCAATAGAACGCTCAATAAACATTCCAAAAGTATTCATTAAACCTTTTGGTGTTTTATACCATTTTTCAAATAAAGCTTTTTCAAGAGGCATTAATTGTCTATTTGATAAATATGGCGGATTCTGAATGATAATGTCAAATCCTCCATTTGATATAATATTTGGAAATTCTAAATACCAATGAAATGGTTTTAAATCATCTACCATGGATTTTCTTTCTGTTTCACTTATACTTTTCTTCTTTAAATCCTTATGGCTTTGAAAAATACTCTTAACTTCCTCATAAAAGCAATCAAAGACGTTATTCTGATCCAAAAAACTTATTTCTGGTTTCTTAACAAACCCAACTAATGCATTACCTACCTTATAATTAGTATCTAAATTTAGTGTGATAGCAGAATCATCATCTCGAATCAACTCCGCACATATTGATAATAAACGTTTTTTTGTTTTTTTTACAGCTTCATATTCAATATCAACACCATACAAAATTTTTGATATAATGTATTTTCTGATTTGATAATAAGACCAATCTATTATTTTAAGTTTTTTAAGACGAATAAAATATGATTCGATAACTTTAAAAGCGGCAATAATAAGTTCCCCGTTCCCTACTGAAGTATCTAAAATAGATAATTCCGCTAGTTCTTTAAAAATGTATTTGAAAAACGTGTTATCTTGTTTAGTAAAAGGACATTCCTTAAAAGTTTGATTGGAGCTAGAATCTTGAAGGTACTTCTCAAATAATTTATCCAAATTTATGGGTTTCTCTGAGAATTTATTACTTATTTTTTCTATTAGAAATCGATCAATTGTTGTTTTCGCAATAAAATTAGTTATGTTTTCTGGTGTGAAGACTACTCCTTCTTTATGCAAATTCATTTTTTCTAAAACAAATCTAACCTACAAATAAAATATAAACATTTTTTATCTCTTTTTAATAATTATATTAGGGTTATAATGAATTTAAAGAAGAAGTACTGACATCATAATTGAGTAAGTATGGAAGAACTAGATAAAGTGGATAAAAAATTTAGAAATTTTGCTTTAATTGTAATAGTAATAGCGATTCTACTTTTGATAATATGGATTATCCTTTTATTTATTAACCCAAATCTTACTAATCCATTATTAATGTCTGTAGCAATAGCATTGCTATTGGCGGGAATACTACTATTTACAAGAATACAATATATAATCTGGATGAAAAAAAGATATTAATTGATTATTTTTTGTACTAGTATTTTGCCAAATTTTGATATATAAATTTATTAAATTTATTTCGCATTATTATCTAGATAAGAATATTACAAGATAAAAATGGGTAAAAATTTTTTCAAGATATGTATAGTTGGTGATTTTGGAGTAGGTAAAACAACATTGCTCCATCAATATCTAGAAAGGAGATTTACCCCTAATGTAGCAACTACTATTGGTTCAAACTTTTTTGTAAAACGGCTTAAAATTCCGAATGTTGAAGGATTAATTACTTTACAGATTTGGGATCTAGCAGGACAGCAACATTTTAAATGGGTGAGACAAGAATTTTATAAGGGCGCTAAAGGTATCGTATTTGTGTTCGATTTGACAAATCGAAAGACATTTGAATCCCTCTTAGACTGGAAAGAAGAAGTAGAAAAAGTTATTGATGGTTTTTCTTGTGTACTTGTTGGTAATAAAGCCGACTTATTAGATAATGAACATAAATTGATTAATGAAGAAGAGTCTAATAATCTTCGACAACATCTCTCTGCAAATGAGTATTTTGAAACAAGTGCTAAATCAGGAAATAATGTGAAAGAGTTTTTCTTAAAATTAATAACGCATATGTATAAAAAATTTAATTAGAAGCGTTTATAATGTCTCCATAAACCATTCAAACACTGCAGGAATGTTTTCAATTATACGATATTTAATATTTTTATGTAAAACAACAATGAAGATTTCTTGAAGTTCTCTTACTAATAGATAATAATCATTATCTTGGATCTCTTTCATGTTATTTTTGTCTTCAAGATCGATGTGGAAAATA
>JBHLLI010000018.1:0-44043 GCA_048885765.1 Candidatus Hermodarchaeota archaeon | reverse complement strand
TATATTTAAATTAATTCTTATTAATTTAAAAATAATGCTCCTCGACAAAAACGGAAAGAGCTAACTTATCCTCAACACTATTTACTGAAATTTAAACTTTAAACAAGAATTCAGATTATTTAATAAATAAGAACTATTTATGTATAAGTTATACTAAGAATTACTGAAAATACTAAAGCCAGAAGACCAAATAACAACGCATATCGACTCCGTTTGGGTATAAAAGTTCTCTTTGAATCTACATTTGTTTCTTTTTGATAGCTTTCAAGGTCGAGGGTTAGATATATAAAACTAAGTACAAACAAAGTGATAATTAAAAATAATAGTATTAAATTCAGCATAATACGAAAAGATACAATGTATAATTATTTAAATTTTTCTTAACTGCTATAAATAATTGGCTTCCTTTAAATTTTCATAAATTCTCTCTTTTACATCTGATACTTCCGCTTGAAATTCCTTCCCAGTAATCTTGTTAAAGCTTCGCATGTATCTTTTTGCTAATTCTATTTTAATTTCTTCCGAAATTGGAGGAATCTCTTCATCCGGTTTAATATCAGGAAAAATGGTAGGGTAAGTTTCCATAAGCCATCCTCGGAAGATTTCTTTATCCAATATGTCGGGATCATCCCCAGCTTCGAATTTTTTATTATATGTATCAAGGATCCAAAATCGAGACGAATCCTGAGTATGAATCTCATCAATTACCATTAATTCTCCTTCTTTTAACCCAAACTCATATTTAGTATCGACCAATATAAGACCATTTTTTTCACAAAATTTTTGTCCAAAATTAAACAATTTAAGCGCAGCTTCTTCCATTTGTTCATAAATGTCTTTTTCAACCAGACCTTGCTTTAATATCTTTTCTCTTGATAAATAAATATCATGGCCTGATTCTGCTTTAGTTGAAGGAGTGACGATTATTTCCTCAAATTTCTGATTTTTTTTCAGTCCTTTTGGAGGCATTATACCTGATGTTGATTTTCCTTTGATATAATCTCGCCACATACTCCCTGTTAAATAGCCTCTTACAATTACTTCAACTGGAACTGTGTCACATTGATGAACGACAGAAACATTCGGATCTGGGACATCAATTATATGATTTTTTACTATGTCTTTAGTTTTTTCAAACCAAAAAGATGAAACCTGGTTTAACATCTGACCCTTGAAGGGAATAGTAGTTATTACCCTATCAAAAGCACTCAAGCGGTCTGTTGCAATTATGATTCTTTTGTCTTTTTTAATATAGTTATCTCTGACTTTTCCTCGATATAGTTCCCCTAAATTTAGAAATTCTGTTTCATTTAAAGTGTAGTTTAATTGTTTCCTTATAATATCATTAATATTATTGGCAACCATGGTTATAATAGTAGAAAAATGTTAAAAATTATAATTATTAATTTAGAAATAATATCTATCTTAGTCTATATCAACTGAGATTCCGCATTTGTTACATCTTTTAGCCCCTCGGAATAGACTATTATTACATTCAGGGCAATGATATCTTTTCTCTTCCTCCTCGACCCATTTTTCGGTTCCTATTTCTTTCCATCGAGGGATTGCCCGTAGAATTACTTTTTTGCCAACAGGTATAGGAAACCGGTCAATATATTTGCATGGAAAATCATCACATTGATTACAACTATAATATCCTTTCTTTAGTACGCATTCCCTAATAGGACATGTTTTACAATATCCAAAAATATCCTCCTGATTTTCTGACATACAACCTGTACATTTGATATCGTCTGTAGTTTCAGAAAATGGTTTGTAAACGTCTACAAGTATGTTTTTGAACTTCAAATTATTTTCTCTATCAGCAATATGTATAGCACATACACCACAATAAAGCCCGCATGGAGCTAATAAGTCATTATTTACTTTAGTCATTTTTATTTCTCTTAATTTTATTTCTTATAATATTCTCCATTATTAAATTCTTTATTTGAATATTTTTTTTTATTCTTTTTCATTTTATTTATAAAGATATGACTTAAATCTAGGTCTAAAGAATTAATCAAACTAATTAGATATATAAATACATCAGCTATTTCATCCGAAATATTGGTAAGAAGAGTCTGATTATTCCAAATTTCCTCTTTTGTATAATTTTTAAACAATAACAATTGTGATAACTCACCAGCTTCACAATTTATTGCTTGGACTAGATTTTTGGGGGTATGATATCTCATCCAATTTCTGTCTTCCACGAAATTTTTTACTTCTTCTTTAAAAAAGGAAATAAAGATATTATTATCATTAAATTTACTATTTTCATTCATAATAAGTAAAGCCGGGTAATTAGAAAAGTAATATGTAATATTCACCTAAATTGTCTAATAAAATTACATATTATTTCATTAACAACTTCAGCTCGTTGATTGGGCATAAAATGACCAGCCATATCGATGATTTCAAGTTGACTTTGGGGTATTTTCTTATGAAGCTCTTCTGACATCTGTTCAGGGGCAAAATTATCAAGTCTTCCCCCAATTATTAGAGTAGGACACCTAATTCCTGATGGATCATACTCTTTTATTTCATGAATCATCCGGAAAATTTGATCCTCAATTTGCATATGCAATTGATCTTTTGTTAAATTTATTCCTGCTAATGAATCAGATAAAGCAGTAATAATATAAGGAATTGTTTTATCAAGAATCTTGTCAACAGAATTAGCTAATACTTCTAAGAAATTCATTCGGATAAAATAAGGCAGTAAGTTATAAAATATATTTCTAATAACATTATCGATCATGATGTATCCAGAATTAAGTAATATTAGAAATTTGATTTTTTCAGGATGTTTTACTGCAAACAATTGTCCAACCATCCCCCCTACTAGAGAATGCCCTATTATGCCATATCCCTCATTTACTTCCAAATATTTGAGAAGGTCTTCCAAATCTCTGATGATATCATATCTCAGATTCTTTGCTAGATTAATCTCTTTAGGATGATCACTCCTTCCATGCCCTAATGCATCAAAAGCAATAATTCTATAATTTTTTTTCAAGATATTTATTTGAGCCTTGAAAAAAGAAGCAGAAGACGCAAATCCATGAATAAGAATAATGGTACACGCTTTTGAATCCGGGTTAATATTCTCATAATATAGATTATAACCCTCTTGGTTCTTGAAATAAGGCATGTGAGATTTTAATTATTGATATTCTATAATTTTCGAAATTAAATATTCCAAAAATACTTTTCTAAATTTGAAAAAAATAAGAAATATGGGATTAAAACCACAGTTTAAAATTTACCAAGGTTTCCTTAATGAAATTTTTTCACATTTAAGAATTAAAAAGAAATTAGAAAATAGAAGTTAAAGATCTTTAGTAACTCTCTTCTTACTATACACATCTAATAATGCTGGCATAAAAATTCTGTTTAGTTTCTTATATATCTTAGAATTTTCTTTATTTGGTGTTTTAATTACTGGAAATCTAACCATATTTTCAATAGCTCTTTCAAAGGTATCAAAACTTTTACACCCAAAAAATCCTAAAATTGCAGCACCCATAGCAGCACCATCTTTAACCTCCGGAACTAAAATTGTTCTTGATGTTACATCTGCAAATATTTGGGTCCACAAATCACTATTCATTGCCCCTCCATCAACTCTTAATTCTGTTGTTTTAGCACCACCCATTGCTTCTACTAAATTGAGATACATATTAGTAGCCAGAGCAGCAGATTCCATTATTGCTCTTATCATGTGCGCTCTAGTGTGATTCCAACCTAAACCATGAATAGTTCCTTTTCGGAATACATATACTGGAAGAAATAATAAACCCCCACTACCAGGGGAAATTTTTTCAGCCTCTGATGTTAACATATCATAAACATTGATATTTTTCTCCTGACATTTATTAATTTGCAATTGTGAGAAATTATCTGCAAACCATTTGAATATCATACCTGTTCCTGGAGCTATACCCTCAATATTCCATTTCCCCTTAACAACAGAAGGCCAATTGAAAATTGGAATGTCTCCCGCTGGTTCAACTGGTTTATCCACTACGTAATCAACAAAAGTACCAGTACCAGTAGTAGCTTTAGCTTGACCATTGTGTATAACTCCCAAACCTAATGATGAACATTGTTGATCCCCACCACCTAGTACTATTGGAGTATTTTTCTTCAAACCTAAAATTTGTGCTGCAGAACTAGTCAATTCACCAATTACTTCTCCCGGAACATGCAATTCTGGCCATAATTCTATTGGTAATCCAAATGAATTTGCTAACTCCTCATCCCATTTTAATGTATGGGTATTCAAAATTCCGAAACTTCCATTTGTGGGGTCTGTTACATACACATCACATAATCTCAGGTATATGTAAGAATCTGGAAATATAATTTTATATGCTTTATTAAACAAATCTGGTTTATTTTTCTTAATCCAGAGTAATTTGGGAATTGATCTTCTGAGATCTTCCTCCTTTTTCCATTCTAATGCTGTGTGTTCTTCTCTTTCGTCCATCCAAGTTAAAGCGGGGTGTAATACTTCCCCTTTATCATTAATAATAGTTGTAGTACCTCTAACAAAGGATGCTGATATTCCAATAATATCATCTTTATTAATTGATTTTAAGGCTCTATTGCATGTGTTTTTAACAGCATTCCACCAAATTATTGGATCCTGTTCTGAAATACCAACTGATTGCTCAATGACAGGATATTCTTCATATGCTTTGGCAACTTCTTTACCATTAATATCAAATATAATTGTTCTTGTTCCTGTTGTTCCAACATCAAACGTACAAATTAAATCACTCATATAATCACTTAAAATATTAATTTAAATATTAAATTAATTTTAATAATAATTCAGATATATCTAGTATATTATATTTTTCTTTTTCAGTCTCCTCAATTCCATAGGCTAATCCTAACTCACATAGAGGACAAGCAGAAATAAATGTTTTTACCCCAGTCTCCTTTAATTCATTAATTCTAGTTCTTGCTTCTTTTATTGCCAATTCTTTATCTGCCCAATGAGCAGTGCCACTCCAACCACAACAATGGACATATTCTTTATTATAAATTGGTTCAACAACTTCAATTCCTTGAATAGTTTTCAATATATATCTTATTGATTCTGTATCTTTGAGATTTCTAGCAATAAGACAAGGATCGTGGATTGTAATATTTTTATACTCTTCTGGAACCTCATTTTTTAGTGTTATTTTTCCATTATCTATTAATTTTCTAATATACTGAACACTATGCAGTATCTCTTTATCAATTGTTATTCCAACTGTTTTATATCTATGAGATAACGTTAAAACACAACCAGGACAGTCTGAAATAATGATTTTAGCCCCAGTTTTATTAATAAGCTCTTGATTCTTTAATGCAAATTTCTTAGCAGTTTCTAATTCTCTAATATTAAACGCAGGCCCCCCACAGCATACTTTTTTATTAAGATTAGTAGAGAATTTGATTCCTGCTTTTTTTAAAATTTTCATGTTGGCTTTAACAACATCTGGAAATTTCATTGATTCGCAGCCTATATAATAGAAGACTTCGTCCTTACCATCTGTTTCTATATCTTCAATACCTTTTTCTTTATAAGTTTCATATATATTATGATCTTCTATAGTATTAGTTTTATTTAACTTATTTATCTGCTGTTTGCAATAATCTGGCATCAACCCCTTATCATTTAAATCATCCCTTACTGTTTCCAAGAGAGATACAACAGAAAATTCAAAAGGACACCATACTTTACAATTTTCCTCATTTGTACACTTATACATAAGATCAATAAAGGCTCTATTTTCTTCTTTGGTTGGATCTATTTTTCCCATAGTTAAATAATAACCTATACGTGCTTTATACGCAGGACTCATTGATTCAGTTGAGGATACTTGCAAGGTTCCGCAATCAAACCTACACATGTTAGGACAAAGCATACATTTGATTAAACTATCTACATCAGCTTTAACTTCTTCTTTTGGAAAAAAATTATACTTTTTTTGACGGAAGTTTTTCATAATTACGGATCTAGTTATTCTATCGGCTTTTTGAATAAGTGGTAGAATCCAGCTATACTTTTTTAAAGTTTCTTCGACACCCATTTATTCGACACCTCCTTTCCAAGTATTCTCATAAACTTTTCCTGGATTTAGTATATTTTTTGGATCAAGCATTTTTTTTATATTTCTTAATATATTCAATGATTCACCCCATTCTCTTGCCATCCAATGAGATCTATTTATCCCTATTCCATGATGGTGTGCAATTGACCCTCCTGAATCTACTACTGCTTTAATTATAGTATTCCAGCATTCTTGATAATATTCTAAATCCATTTGTTCCTTTGAGGGGACACCACCAAAAGAAAAATAAATACCTACACCATTTGGATAAAAATGAGAGACATGAGCTGTAATCATTATGACACCATGTAAATTCTTCATTGAGTCTAAGACGGAATGATAAATATTGGAAGCATTTTCCCATAACGAAGCAACTTCAATAGTGTCAAATACAATTTTATATGGTGGCATTGCTGAAGTTTCAGTAACTCTAAATCTGGTTTCAAACCAATGCTCTACTGGATGAGTTCCGCAATCTATTCCCGCGTTATTTGTAGATTTTTCTCTTGTTATTGATTCTTCTAAATTAACAAGATCTTCATTCCCCTCACAGACAAATATAGTCATTACTCTTTCTTTAGCTTTTTCAATATCTGGAAAATGCCTTGAAGTTTCAAATTGATCGTATATTCTAATTACAGCAGGATAAATTTGTTCTCTTAATATTTGTCTCACGGCATTAAAAGAATTTTCAATAGAGGGAAAAGCATAAGAAATTAGAGTTCTTTTTACGGGGAAAGGCCAAATCTTCAAGGTAGCCTCTGTAACTATTCCAAGTGTACCTTCTCCACCAATAAAAAGTTTTTCAAATTGAGGTCCGGTTGAAGCTCTCGGAATCGTTTTAAAATTTAACATTTCCCCCTGTGGCAATACAACTTCCATTCCTAATATAATATCTTCAATCTTACCATATTTAGTGCTAAACTGACCAGCAGCTCGATGTGCGATCCATCCACCTAAAGAAGAAATATAGAGAGATTGCGGTATATGACCTACAGTATAGCCCTTACTGTTTAAATAACGTTCTAAATTCATGCCATTAATCCCAGCTTGAGCAGTTACCGTCAAATTTGTATCATTTATCTCAAGAATTTTGTTGAATTTTTTCATATCAATTATTATCCCACCATTAACAGGTATTGCACCGCCAACAACTCCAGATCCTTCACCATAAGGAATAACAGGGATATTAACTTGATTTGCAAACTTTAAAACTTCACTTATATCTGCTTTAGTTTCTGGCCATATTATAAAATCAGGTAAAGCAGCTAATTTTCCTTGAAGTGCCCAATTAAAGGAAATTAGAGACGAATCTTTTGAATATGCTAATAGATCTATAGCTTTAATTGAAACATTTTGGTTTCCGACAATTTTTTCAAGTTTTGTTTTAATATTCTGTTTATCTTTAACTACACATCGATTTTCTTTATAAATTAAGTCAAAATCTTTTAGATCCATTTATATCCCCACATAGTAGTATTATTCTAGTAAAATGATTAGGTTAAATTTAAAATTTTTAGTTATATTAACACTTACCATACAGTCAATTGAGAAATAGTTTGTAAGTTCTGTTAAATTCAATTTAATAAATTGTCTCTCCAGTTACTCGATCCACTTTCAAGTGCCTGAATTTGGCTTTTTCCCTAATTATTTCTTTTGTATTTATAATTTTTTCAGAAATTTCTTGTGGAAATAAATACTTTGCTAAATGAAGTATCATTTCATTTGTTTCAATACAATTAAATAATTTTAGACTTTCGAGTGAATATATTAATTCACTTATTAAATCGTAATTAGTGTCAATTGAGAAATCAAGAAATTCTAAATTACGATAAATTCGAGTAACTATATTTTCTAAAATATTGTAATCTTTTAATTTATCTAGTTCATAACTCATATAATAGTTAAAAAGTACATAATACGTTGCTTCTGATGATACAAATCCTTCTCTAAATTGTTTAATTCCATCGGGAGTTACTCTCAATTCAATTTCTTCATTGATGGCTCTTATTATATTTTCCTTTTTGGATATTCCTAACTGTGCATACATTTTCAAGATAACAACAAGCTGAGATGTTTCAAGATCTTTTAAATAATTAGATTCAATAAATTTAAAATCAGTCTTAACAAGTCTGTTTACTTTCTCATAATTTAACCATAGATTCATCAATTCAGTAGATTTAATAAAATAATATGCTCCATCGGTTGCTTCAATAAGAGGAGATTCATATCTATCTATAGCTTCTTCATATAAATTTAGTAAAAAATCAATAACCTTTTTATTATCAAGATTAACTTTTAGATGTTTAGCCAAATAAATTCCACAGAAATAGATATCTGGATTTTTCAAAGAAACCATTGGAACATCTATTAACCATTCATCAACTTTATTTTCTAAAAACGAGATAATATGAGAAAAATCAAAAATTTTCTGAAGGTGGAAAAAGTTAATAATTCTATAAATCAAATATAAAATCTGAAGCTTAAATTGGGGTTCCTCTAAATCTTCTAGACTCTCAATATTTTGCTTATTTCTTCTAAATTTATCAATTATTCTCTCCTGAATTTGAATATATTTCTTCAAATTCTCTCTCTTTTCAGGGGCTTTATCAATAAGAGTTTTTAGATTTCTAAGTTCCATAATGAATTCAATAGTTAAAAAGCCCTCAGATTTCAATTTTAACATTAATGGGGCAACGTCAATATCAACAAGGTAATCAACTATTTTCTCTAAAAAAATTTCATAGATTAGAGGTGCTATTTTTCTTTCATATAGTTCTACTAATGAAGTAATCTGATCTTTATCTTCTTTTTTAATTTCTAAAAATGGGTCCAAAAATTCGCTTTCAATATTTTTTATATCTAATCCGATATCTTCAAATACTTTTATAATGAAGTTAGTAAGTTCTTCCAGTTTTTGGGTAATATTACTTTCATTGACAATTTCTGTGTTGCTAAAAGTAGTTGTAATTTTATCCCGGAAGTATTGATCAATATTATTATAAAATAGATCGATTTCTTTAAAGTATAAGTCCAATATGTTAAATAATCCTTGAAATATCATAATCTATAAAACCTGACGCCAATAATCTTGATCGAGTACTATTTAAAGAATATTTTTAAAAAATTAATAGTTTATCCTTTTCTCTTAAAACTTATAATAAAAGAACTAATACAACATATTTTAATCTGTTCTATAACTTTCCTTATATATTTTTCTCTTATTGTCGTGAATTTTCCAAATTAAATATAAAAAGTAGAAAACCTTCTAAATCTCATAATAAGATACTGTTGTATTTATAAAAAAATCACAAATTACACATCAGAAAGAAATAATGGCAAATTCTATTTTTGGCACCTCTGGCATTCGACGTGTGTTCTTGAATTATTCAGAATCGGATCTTATGTTCACTCCTCAAATGTCATTGGAAGTAGGACTATCACTAGGAACATTTTTAAAAGCTGGAAGCACGGTTGTTATTGGTAAAGATATTAGGATGTCTGCTTTACCAGTAGAATATGCATTAATCTCTGGAATTGTTAGTTGTGGATGTAATGTTAAAACCTTAGGAATTGTCACTACACCTACACTAGCAGCATCCATACGATTTTTAGAAGCAGATGCGGGAGTCATGATAACTGCTTCCCATAATACTCCAGAATATATAGGTTTGAAGTTATGGAATCCTTCTGGAGTGGGTTATTCCCCCGAACAAGAAATAGAAATTTCAAGAATTTATGATCAGAAAGATTTTCTTAAAATAGAATACGATCAAATTGGTAAAGTTACAGAAATTAATGATATCAATGATATTCATATCTCAAATATAATAAGCCAAATTAAATTTAATGGAAGTAATTTACATGCAATAGTTGATCCTGGTAATGGATCTGGTTGTGAAATTGTACCAAAACTTCTTTCGGCTTACGATGTAAATATTATGACGATAAATAGCCAAATGGATGGAAGATTTCCAGGGAGACATTCAGAACCAAGCAAAGAAAACTTAATACAATTGTCAAAATTTTTAAAAATATCTGATAAAGAAGATATTGGCATTGCTTTAGATGGAGATGCTGATAGAGTTATATTTTTAGATGAAAACGGTGAAATTGTTGATCCTATTCGACTTTTAGCTTTATTAGCAAAATATTTCATTCAAGAAAAGCTTGTATCTAAAGAAAAATTAAAAATAGCTACTCCTATTAATTCTTCTAGTTTGATTGATGATGTCTTAAATCCTCTGAATTGTGAAGTTATTCGGTCGGAAGTTGGTGATATTAAAGTTTCTCTAGCATTACAAAAACATGAGGGATTTTTGGGAGGTGAAACTTCAGGTACCTACATTTGGCCTAATTATCATTTTGGTCCAGATTCAATAGTTACAATTGCTATTGTATTACAAATGATAACTAAAACTGGAATGAGTTTAAAGCAATTATTAAAGGATATACCTGAATATCCTTATTATGCTGAAAAATTTAAATTAACAAAAGATATTCCTTTTTCAGAAGAGATTCACCAAAAAATCATTGATGAGATGATGGATTCGCTTGAAAATCTAGGAAAAAAAAATATTAATATCAATAAAATGGATGGATGTAGATTTGATTTTGAAGATGGATGGCTTTTAATAAGAAGGTCTGGAACCAGCCCATATTTAAGAATTTCAGGTGAATCTACCATAGACATAAACCACTCAATAGAATTGAATAATCTTGCAATGAAAAATATGCAGAAATTAAATTTAATCTAATTTTTTAATGAACAACAATGTGTGGAATATTTGGTATAGTCACTTCAAATAAAGATAAATCAGTTGGTAAAATTGCTCTAGAAGCCATAAGACGCTTAGAGTACAGAGGTTATGATTCTTGTGGGATAGTAGCTCAATTTGAATCTCAACTACTAGTCAAGAAGGACGCTGGTAAAATTGACGAGATCCATCAAAAACTAAAGTTAGATGAATTTCCAGATGGTTCTAGTCTTGCGTTAGCTCATACTCGATGGGCAACTCATGGTCCTCCAACGAAAATAAATAGTCATCCTCATTTAGATTGTAATAATAAAATAGCAGTTATTCATAATGGAATTTTAGAGAACTTTTTTGAGCTCAAAGAAGAATTGACATCCCAAGGGCATATGTTTAAATCAGAAACCGATACAGAAATCATCCCTCATCTGATTGAAGAAAACATGAAAAAAAATGGAGATTTGAAAGAAGCGGTAGTCAAGGCTGTTAAAAAGTGTAAAGGGGCATACGGATTAGCTATCTGCCATGCTGATTATCCAGATACGATTATTGCGGTTCGAAAAGAATCACCATTGATAATTGGGATAGAAGAAGGAAAATCAGCCTATTGTGCTTCAGATATACCAGCATTCCTCCCCTACACACGAAATTGTTATATATTAGAGGACGATGAATTGGCAGTTTTAAGAGCTGGGAATGTAGAATTTTATAATATCAATAACTCTCATGATCCTATACCAAAAGAAATCCAATTCATCGAATGGAATTTAGATGCGGCAGAAAAACAAGGTTATGATCATTTCATGTTGAAAGAGATATATGAAGAACCGAATGCTCTAAGGAATACATTGAAAATACCTGCTAATTCATTAAAAGAATTTGCTGATACCTTAATAAACGCTGAACATATATATATCACAGCAGCGGGAACTTCTTTTTTTGCATCTTTAGCAGGTAAATTTATTATTACCAAATTTCTTGACAAATATATTGAAGCAATTGAGTGTTCTGAATTTAAAACTCAATTAGATAATTCACTTGAAGATAATTCCGTAATAATAGCAATATCACAATCAGGAGAAACTATTGATTTAATTGAACCAATTCGATGGGCAAAAGAATATAAACCAAACGTAAAAATCTTATCAATCTCAAATGTTGTTGGATCAACGCTTACTAGGCATTCTGATAAAGTAATAATTACTCAAGCAGGTCCTGAAATCGGAGTCGCTGCTACAAAAACTTATGTAACTCAAGTTCTCACGCTATCATTAATTGCATTAGAAATCGCTAAACTGAGAAAAAAACTCTCAGAAGAAGAAATTCAGAAATACTATAAGGGTTTACAATCAACTCCTAATATTATAGAGGTTTTACTTGAAAAAAGCGTTGACTTAATTAAATATATCGTAAAGAATTTAGAAAAAAATCTTAATTTTTTCTTTCTAGCTCGAGGCGCTTCAATTGCTACTGCTAAAGAAGGTGGATTAAAATTAAAAGAAGTTGCTTGTCGTTTTATTGAAGGATATTCCGCAGCACATGCAAAACATGGACCAATTTCCTTAGTTAGAGAAGGGTATCCTATCATTTTTATAGCACCTCCAGATGAAACCTATGAACGGTTGGTTGGAAATGTTATGGAATTTAAAGCAAGAGGGGGTAAAATAATTTCTTTAGTTGTTGAAAGCGATAAAAAAATTACTAGTATGAGTGATATTACCATTCGAATACCTCAACCTGATGATAAGTATCATACTGTGTTTAGTCCAATAACTTTTATCCCAGCTCTTCAATTATTAGCTTATTATGCCGCCCTTGAACATAATCTTGATCCAGATAAACCATTAAATCTTGCTAAAACTGTTACAGTCCACTAAATTTAAATTATTCTTTAGAAATTTTAAAGACATGACCTTCCCATACTCCTAATTCAATATATAACCCATGTTTGTATAAATCCTCACCCTTATAAGTATAATCCTTATCATTAAGTAAATCAGAAAATCTCCATTTATAAGTATCAAAATGAAATGGACTTATTCTTACATGAGCTTTTGAATAATAAGGACTATAGTTAACAACAACAAGGCGATAACTATTATCTGACCACCATAAATAAGAAATTATATTTGAAAAGGAGTTATCATCGCTACCAATTGGATTGACTTCACAGAGTGACCAATTAGGGTCCGAAAATTCTTGACTAGGGATGGCTTTTAACAATTTCTGATAAAAATCTAACATTTGGCTATTTTTCTCCTCCATAGGCAGTCTTCCTAATTGTACAGGCAATTTTATTTTATATCCATACATTTGACCATCATGTATCAATCTAACTCCCGGTAAAGTAGTTGTTATAATTGCTGCTGCTTGTGATTTTTCTTTCCCAAATTTATCAATAGCTCTAAGTTCGTCATGATTTTCAATGAATCTTACAAGTTTACTTTGAAAAGTCCATTCTGCTTTTAGATGATCTTTAATGGCATTTACATTCTCATGAACTAATCTCTCGTATAGCCTTTTATCATAACAAAAATCAAAACCTTGTTGTTGGAGTTCCCATTCCATACCCCAGTATACTTCTGCGATAAAAATAAAATTTGGGTGCTTATTTTTAACTGCAGGAATAACTTCTTCCCAAAATTCTTTTTCCGGAATACTTCCCGCCTTGTTACCCCATGTTTTACTAAACACTTTATTAGTCATCAACATAGCCATATCACATCGAACTCCATCACAAAGTTCAGCGATATCGTTTAAGGTGCTTATGGTTTTATTTCTCGCTTCTTTAGAAAAAGCATTAATTTGAATAGTGTCGGTCCAACTAGGCCAATTAGGGTCACGACCATTAGCAAAAACTTTTTCCCCAATACTAAAATATTCATAGGGGTGAGCCATTAAATCATCTGAAGTACCTTCTATGAATAAATCTGATTCAAAAGTCCATAATGAATCAATAGATACATGATTAGGGACGTAATCTAATATTAACTTAATACTTTGCTCGCCCATCTTCTCTCTGAATTCTTTTAATCCATCTATACCACCAATATTCTTGTCTACATGATAGTAATATACAGCATAAGGTGATCCGATAACATCTGTATCTCTAAAATCATGTAAAGCCTTATGATATTCTTTTAACAAATCTGAATGCTCAAGAGCAATCCTTTTACTGGCAGGACTTCTTTCCCATACTCCCATCAACCAAATTGCATCAAATAGTTTCAGTTCTTTATTTATAATTTGTTCAGGAACATTTTTTAAAGTAATAGGTGTATTATGTAATTCTGATAAAGAATGAAGCCATGGGAATGTATTTATTTCAAGAATTTTGGGATTTTTTATCCACTGATTTTTACTTATTAACATTTCTAATCAAAATATAAAAATCTTAAAGTTGTTTTGCTAACTTTCTACAACTTCGTTTAATATCTAAATGAATATATATAAATTTCTTTATAATCATATTATAATAGAAAAAATAATATATATTTTGGTTAAAAATGAGTGAAGAGAAAGAAGCCCTACGGAAGCTAATAATGCTTATATCTGATTTACGTGCAAAAGATGAAGAAAGATATGAAGCCCACGTTAATTTTATGAATGAAACAATCAAAATGATAAGTGCTATTGAATCTCAAATGAATAAACATTGGAATACTGTCTTAGAATCATTAAAGGAATTAAATGACAATATTAGTGCCAATTTAGATTCACTACTTACGGGTATTAATCCAAAAGGATTAAGAGAAACTTCAAAATCTTTAAAGGAAATTATGGATACAATGAATAAAAGTGTCCAATCAATGAATCTTGAAAAAGTCTTAAGTGAGTTAAAAGTCTTAAAAGCCGGAGGAGTAACATATGTACCAGCGGGAGCAGTTGCAGTAGGTCAACAACCAGAACAAATCTCTGCTGATATAAGTCTAAAACCGCCTGGATTAAAGGCACCAGGAGGAGCTACCACAAAAGCGGCTCAAGGAGAACCTGAATGGGTTGATCCCCATGAAAAAGCAAAGAAGGAGAAAGAAGATCAACATTTATTAAAACCATCTGACTTTTTTGGTGCATAAATCTCTAACTAAACAAGTCCATAAATGGTTCTAATTTATTCTTAACTTTTTCTATATTAACACCAATCTTCTTAAATTTAATACTAGTTGATGGTATCCTAAGACTTGTACTTATCTTATTTTTCAGTAGATCATAACAATTTGTATCAAGATGGCAATTTGCTAGTTCATTGATAATAACTCCATCGACTCTATTTTTTTTAATATATTTATAGTAAGTATTGATTAAAGCTTCACAATTGTTAAGACAAAATAGACCTTTATCCGAAGCATTTAGAAGGAATTGGGCATACATTTCAATAGGATTAGAATCTTTGGAAACGGAAATTTCTTCTAATAAACCTAAAAGATCCCAATCAGAATAAATAACTTTTCCTCCTAATTGATATACAATTTCTTGACACTCTGGCTCCCACCCATTGAATATCGGAGTCAATAATATTCTTGGCATATTGGATACATCCATCCCTATACCTCTTTCAATCCGTTCTCTCATTTCTTTTACTAATTGACTTAAATTTTCTAAATATCTTTGAGCGTTAGAATTATAATCTTGGAAAGAGATGGTCAATAAAGCTAAGATTTCTGAAAATGTTGCAGGATTACATGGATAAAAATCTAAAGTGCTTATATCATAAATAATTGATTTATAATACCTTTTCACTTGATTTCCAATTCGAAACTGCTTATTTAAGCTATTATCTGTTATTAAATTTCCTGTAACGTTTTCTATTTCCATAATCGCTTTTTGAATATTCTCAACCATACTTTCTAAGCGTTTTTCTTTAGAATTTTGATCATTGGGGGGAATTTCTACCCAAATTTGATTAGGGATTTTGGTTCTTAAAGATTTGAGGTATTGATTATATTTATTACATCGCAAAGTGAAATTTAGACTACAATCACAAGTATTTGCTTCTGAAACATGCATTCCATAAATAGATGTAATACCAAAACAATAATCTGGTGCCACATTCTTTTTAATTGCTTGATCGTATAAAAAATTGTATTTTGAATTAATCGAGTTAATAACATCATTTAGAACGCTGTCAACTATCTTTAAAAAGTCAATTTGCCTTGCAATTCCTAATAACCTAGTAGTAATGTTCCAACCAAATAAACTAGTTGCTGAATTTAGTGCTAATAGATACAAATTAAGCTTAAATTTTTCCATTCGAATTGGAAAAACAGGAATTGAATCAGCTGCAAAAACTAAATCTGGAAAACCAGAAGCTACGGAAATTAAGGTTTTTCGTTCTTTTGATTTCTTTTTTTGCAAATAATCTCTTCCAGTTAAGAAATTATACGCAATTTTTAACACTGAAGTAAAGTTTACAACATCATCAGCGTATATACTCATCTTGATAGTGACTCCGAATTAGAAAAAACAATTATTAATTCGTTTTTTTTAGTTTATCAATTATTCTAATATAATTTCTTTAAAAAAAATATACCATTCGCATTCATAATTCATCATTATTAGTTATTAAGCATTTTCTATCAATTCAATTTCTTTTAACAAATACAATTTTCGGCTACAGCATATATATAGAACATATAGATCTCAATAAAATACGAAATTAGAGCCAGTTTTATATAAATGAAACTAAGATTTAAATATTCTTATTTATATACCTCAGTAAAATGTCCTTTAAAATGGAACTTTCAATATTTTTACTTTTATCATTTAAAAAATTTATAAACTCAATGATTTTCCAAAAAGGGTTTAAATTAAGTAATTGATTACCGAAAGATTATATAAACCATTAAATTAAAATCAATATACTAAAGTGAAATCAATAATGAAATCACGCAATATTGAATGGAAGGAAAGTTTAATCAAAAGTCTTATTTATAGGGCTTTGACATTAGTTCTAGGGACTCTAACAGCATATCTTATTACGGGTAGTATCGCAATTGCTACAGGAACAGCACTTCTAACAGAAGCCGTGCAGGCTGTTAATTATTTTATATATGAATTAATTTGGAGCAATTATTCAAGAAAAAGACTTGAGAAAAAAATCCTCGACCAAATTAAAAAAAGAGAAATTGAATTAAAACTGGACTTTTCTTCTATCAAAGAATTAGCTTACCAACTATCACAGATTGACACATTCATTCCCAAACTTTACTTATCAATTCAAAATATTTTTGATAAAATGTTGGAAAATAAAGATTTGAAAGAGATTCATGAAGAAATTGAACAATATAAAACTTACTTTAATTTGAAACATTCAGGAAGAAAGATGGTTTTTCTTAAAGAAGAGGAATAAGCAATTTTTAATTTACTAACATAGTTCATTCAAAGTTATTATCTATATGAATGACTTCATAAAAAATTTTAAAGAGAAAAAAACTTTAACTCTTAAAATTGAAAACATTGTAAAACTCCTATTAAATTTATTAACTGCGTTATGCAAAAAATTAAATATCTTAATTTTTTTAAATAAATTAGAGATAAAAATGATTTGATATCCTTTTTCGCATTTGTATGTTTAAATTAATCTGAATATCAATAAATATATTCGATTAGAAACAAAGATTAAATTTCTTTGCTTCTTTTAATGAACCTCTTTTATTTGGTTACTCAAATGGTTAGTTTAATGGCATAATCTTAATAAATCGTATTAAAAAGGAACTATATCATAAATCATAATAAAATTGTAAAAAATTGGAGATATAAAAAAAATGAATAAGTATTATTGTAATAAATGTAAAAAATTTCATCATAGAGGTAAGATCTATAAAGATCATTTAAAATATAAGAAACAAGAGGATGTAGACACACATAATAATCAAAACGAAGAAATAAGGATAAATTATAATGATCTTAGACCTATTGCTAAACGTCAACTTCATAGACTATATAGAAAAATGAAATTTACTGGAAATCATGAACTTTACAAGCATGAAATTGTTAAATTGATAGAAAATGAAAAGAGGAGGTAAATATGGGTGATCTTGAAAAAAAGGATGGAAAAAGTTATCTTAAAGAAGACCTGGAATATCAGATAAATAATATTGTGGCTACTGCAAAAATGGAAATCACAGAAAAAATAGACCTAGTTAAAATCGCAAAAAAAATGATTGATTGTGAATATCATCCAGAAAGGTTTCCCGGGGTAATATATAGAGCCGATAATCCACGAGCTACTTTTCTAATCTTTTCTTCTGGAAAAATGGTTATTACTGGACTTGAATTCGTTGAGAATGCCGAGAAAGCTGTGTCTAAAGTAATAAAAAAGTTAAAAAAAATAGGGATTAAATTGATAAACCCAGTAATTTCTATTCAAAACATAGTATCAAGTGGAGACCTTCATACAAATATAAATTTAAATAAAGCAGTTCTGCAAATGGAGTTTATCATGTACGAACCCGAAGTATTTCCAGGGTTAATATATAATATGAGAGATCCTCGAGCGGTTTTCCTACTTTTTTCAACAGGTAAATTTGTATGTACAGGAGTAAAAAAAGAAAACACATTGGAGAAAGCCATAAAAAAGCTAAATAAAGAGATTAGGGACATGGATTTAACATTTGAAAAAGTTAAAAAAGAGGAATTTGAATTAACCTTTATATGAAATTCAATAATTTTATTAAAATTATAGGTTTTGTTAAAAATGTTTGAATTTTGTGAAAATTGTGGGGGGATGTTGCTTCCCTCCAAAGATAAGAATAAAAAAATTCTCATCTGTAAATCTTGTGGTGAAATTGAAATCTTAGATGAAAAATCAATTGAATCGTACATATTCCATACTGAAATACAACATCCTTTAGAAAAAGAACTCTAAATTTTCTTTTTTGTTTTCAATTTTTAATTATCACTTCTAATCTCGGAGAATGGGCTGTAAATAAATATAACAACAAAAATTTCCACTCTAATTAATTTTGAAGGCATTAACTTTCGATAATAATGTTTTCTCCAGGAAATCCTTCTTTTATAAGAAATTTCTTTAATTAAAAACGATGATCTCCTTGAACTTCAATATAATTATCTCCATATGTTCCACCAGATGCGCATTTTTTCTTAGCTTTAGTATTTAGTTTATTCAAATCAATTTGAAAATTACCTTTAAATTTAGCTATAGTTACCAACTTTCCCCATCTTCTTTTTTCATTGTAGATTTCTATATGCTGAGTTTCGGCTTCTAGCTTCTCACATATACAGAGTTCTTATGGAAAACTGCATTTAGGGTAGATATTATCATCCTTTATTCTGAATTTCAACTCCATTTCCATTTTTGGGTTACAATTCTTTTACTTTTCTCAAACCTTTACAAACTATTGTAAGGATATTATCTTTTCTCAAACATTTTTCTTTTGTATAAGGAAACCTTGTACATGCAATTGGTTTGTATTTATATATAGAACACAGATTCAATTTTAAGAAAGAACATTTACCAGTCATATCTGTTTTTAAAATGTATTCTAAACCAAACTCCAATCCTTTTAGTATAATATCAAAACTTTTTGGTGCTAAAAGAGGATCATAATTAATATCTGGTAGTATAGTTTTGACATATCGGCGTAAACTATTTTGACCGCAATATAAATGATTTTTTTTTATAAATTCTATTAACTCGTCAACTTTTTTATCTGAGTCTTTAAAATTTTTCCATATTCTTTTAATTGTATTTCCATCTTCAGAATTAAATTCTGTTCCATTATTTAGAGAGATGCACTGAGGATTAATAAAGATATATTCTAATAATTCCTGTTTATCTAAATCTTTCCATTTCTCAATATCCTTATTAATAACATAAACGTCATAGCCTGCTTTACAACATTCACCACATTTTATACATTCAAAATCAGTATATGAAAATCGCCCTTTTTTTTCTTTCATATACTTTTCCCTATTCCACCTTACTTGTCAGGTTTCTTAAAAATTAAACGAAGAGTAGTTTAAAATTTGATTTAAAACTTTTTATAATTAAATTATAACTTTTTTACTAAAATTTGTTTTGAGGCGTGTATTATATCAATTTTAGGTAAATTTTGGATTTTTTGAATAAGTTCAACTTGATTTTTAATTGTTGACCAATTTGAATTAGCCTTTTGAGAAATTTCACTTATTGTATGAAATTTTCCGTCATCTAAGGCATTAAATATATTTTCAATAATTTGCCATGTGCTCTTTCTTTGAGGTTGGCTTACAGATATATTAGATCACCATTTTAAAAAATAAATTGCCTTATTTAATATATATATTGTATATAAAAGTATATAAGTTTACTTAATATATGAAGAGTTATTATTATTAAAAAGATCATTTATTTAAATAGATAATAATTATATTCTTATTTAAAAGATCATTATATTTAAATAACAAATATTGCTATAATTAAATAGTATTTATCAGATATATTTGTAAATCTACTCAAGAAGTGACAAATATGCCTTTTTCTAAATTACAATTTTTGGCTTGGGAACGACTCGCAAGTCGATATTATGAATGATTGAGAAAAAATACTATAGTAACTCCGCTAAGGAGGTAATTTTATGGTAAAAAATAATAATAATAGTATCAAAAAGCAAGAAGTAAAAAGAATTTTGACTGCTTGTCTAGGTCAATGTGTTCATGTAGCAGGAACCCATAATTTCATGAATATTGCATCTCAATTAGGATTTGAATGTATATTTTTAGGACCTGCAACACCTTATTCTGAAATTATTAATAAATTAAAAATAATAAAACCAGATATTTTAGGGCTCAGTTATAGGTTAACACCCTCTACTCTTAAACCTCTGCTTCAAAAGTTTTTGGAAAAATATGAAAAATTGACACATAAACCTAAGCAACTACTTTTTGCTGGTACTCCAGGAGCTGTTAAAGTTGCAAAAGAATTCGGCCTTTTTAATGAGTACTTTATTGGTGGAGAGTCAAAGTATAAAATTATATCCGTCTTGAGAAAAGATTTAGCTAGCTCTGAAGAAAAAACACAAATTCCAATGGATTTAATTGCACGTATAAAATGGAAAAAACCCTATCCGGTAATAAGAGCTCATTTTGGTCTACCATCTTTCAAAGATACATTAAAAGGTATCAAAAAAATTGCAGAAGCTGAAGTATTGGATATAATTTCTTTGGCTCCCGATCAAAATACTCAAGCTAATTACTTTCATCCTGAAGATCAAGTTAAAGAATTATCTGGAGCTGGAGGTGTACCTATCAGATCAAGACAAGACTTTACTAAGTTACACAAAGCAAGATTAGCTGGAAATAATCCATTACTTCGAATCTATGCGGGAACTCGTGATTTTATAAAATTAGCAAAACTATACAGAGAAACCATTAATAACGCTTGGGCAGCTATCCCAATTTTTTGGTTTAATCAAATGGATGGAAGAGGGCCGTTAAATTTAAAAGAGTCAATAAAACAACATTTGAATGCAATAAAATGGCAAGCAATAAATAACATTCCTGTAGAAATTAATGATCCTCACCATTGGAGCTTAAGAAATGCCCCAGATGCCATTGCTGTAGCAGATATGTATTTAAGTGGGATAATAGCAAAAAATCTAGGAGTAAAATACTTTATTGCCCAATATATGTTTAATACTCCTCCTTCAAGCTCACTTGACATGGATTTCGCTAAGATTTTAGCAAAAAATGAATTACTTCATACTTTAATAGATGATCATTTTTCTGTGATAAAACAAGTAAGGACGGGATTAGCTAGCTTTCCATTAGATTTAGATAAAGCAAAAGGGCAGTTAGCAATAGCGACGATGGTTCAACTAGCGATAAAACCAGATATTGTCCATGTGGTAAGTTATTCAGAAGCTGATCATGCGGCTCTTCCAGAAGACGTAATAGAGAGTTGTAAAATTGTAGACCAAATTATTAATAAAAATTATTCTAGTAAAATTAACTTTATTGATATTAAAATTCTGAAAAGAAAGGAAGAATTAATCAACCAAGCTAAATGGATTATTGATTTAATACCTAATTTAGCTAAAAATAAAGAAGAACTTGAGGATCCTTATACTTCACCAAATGTATTAAATCGTTTAGTAAAATTTGGAATATTTGATGCTCCACATTTAAAGAACAATAAATATGCTTTAGGTAAAATTAAAACAAAAATGCTTAATGGAGCCTGTTATTCATGGGATGATTCAATACAAAAGAAATACGACGAAAAAGAAAGAATTAAAGATATTTTTTATGATCTCCCGGATGTAAAATTATCAAATTTAATAGAGCAAGAAGATAAAAATGTTTTTGGGGTGATGGATAAATGAAATTCTGTATAATAGGAGCAGGAAGCGGTGGTCGTGCATTTGCAGCGTATCTGGCTTCCAAAGGACATCCTGTAAATTTATATAATCGTTCTCTAACAAGAATTATAGATATAAAAAAGAAAGGTGGAATCAAGGCATCTGGAGAAATAAAAGGTTTTTTTCCAATTAACATTGTTACCCAAGATTTAAAACTTGCCATTAAAGATGCCGACATAATATTAATAGTAGTACCCGCTTCTGCACATAAAGATATTGCTAAAAAAATTATAAAATATCTCTCTCATGATCAAATAATATTGTTAAATCCTGGAAGAACTTTTGGTGCTGTTGAATTCCGACGGACTATTGAAAAAGAAGGAATCACATTTCCCATTTTCATTGCTGAAACTCAAACACTACTCTTTACTTCAAGAAAATTAAAGAAAAATGGTGTAAAAATCCTAAAAATTAAAAATTCAGTAGATTTTGCAGCATTTCCAGACAAGAATACCTTTTATATATATGATACCTTAAAAGATGTATTTCCTCAATTAAATCCAGTAGAAGATTACCTTGAAATGACATTGAATAATATTGGAATGCTATTACATCCGACTATTTCATTATTAAACGCAGGTGCAATGGATTCTGGTCTAGACTTTAAATTCTATGCTGAGGGCGCAACAAATCGAATTTGTGAAGTTCTTGAAAATGTTCAAATTGAATTGAACAATATTTTCAAAATATTAGGAATAAGTCAATTTAGTTTTTGTAGTTGGGTGAATAATTCATATGGGGTTAATAAAAAATGTATTCATGATTCAATTCAAGCTATAATAGCATATAAAAATATAATAGCACCTAAAATATTAATTACAAGATATTTCACGGAAGACGTCCCTACAGGTTTAGTCCCGATTTCGTCTTTAGCTAAGTTTCTCGGTGTTCAAACGCCAATTATCGATGCTATAATACAATTAACCTCAATTCTATGCGGTGTAGACTTCAGAAATGAAGGAAGAACCATAAATGGATTAGAATTAGAAGGAATTATCAATAAACGGATAACTAAGATAGAATCAATTGGTTTTGAACTTAAACAGGAAATTTATATTACGTAGAAGTTTTTCTATTTTTGTAAATACACATCCAAATAAAATTTACAAGACCTTATTTAAATCTCTTGTTTCTCTAAAATTTATCACTTGGATTTAATTTTAATATCGTCCAAAACGTTATCAATGACATCTTCGATCACATCTTCACTAATTTCTTCAACCACATCATAAAATTCAGCTTTTTCCTCTCTTTTAATAAGCTCATCGATTTCAGAAAAGGACTCATTATTTTCTATACTTCCTGTATCACCATGAGATATAATTATATAGATAATAAATCCAATGAAACTACTAAATAAGATTAGAAGAAACGCACCCCTTCCTTCTGAATTTTCTTTTTTCATGTCTTTTTTAACCCAAAATCCTAAAGTCAATCCAGAACCAGACCAAATTAATTTAGATTTTGAATTATCAAAACCATTTTGAAAAATAATAATAAATTAGATTATAATTCAATTGATCTCTTCGCCTTAAAATTAAAAGTAATAAAACCAAAATTTTATTACAAAATATCTTATAATCAAAAAGATTATCATTTTTTATCTCAGATTCTGTAATTATCTATACTAGTACAAAAAATGTCAAGTAATATAATAAATCTAAAAAAAGAAAATCTCCAAAAAAAATGAACAAATGAAAATAACAATGAAAAGAAAATGGAAGCATCATTGGTTTTTGATATCTTCAATAATATTTTTTGCCGTTTCTACAAGTATTCTTTTTTCGTTTAGATCTGAAAGCTATTTAATTTATGAAAGGATTTTATTTAAATCATCAAATGCAACACTTTATGCTAATCTTTATCATCCAACTAAAAAATTGGAATTTCAAACAAATTATCCACTTATTATATTTGCCCATGGATTAGGTAGTCAAAAAGATTTAGATCCAAGAGTCCCGAATGAGTTTACGAAGAGAGGTTTTTATGTTGCTAGCGTAGATTATAGAGGAGATGGGGAAAGTGGGGGGCATCTTTTAGATATTAATTCAAATACATATATGAACAGAACCAATATCCCATCTATTGCTCAGGATTGTTCTAGGTTGTTAGATACATTATCAAATATGAAATTTTTTGCGAATATAAATACCTCTCAAATTGGATTAATTGGACATTCAATGGGGGGTATGGTAGCTTTAATGAATGGAGCATTAGATGATAGATTTAAAGTAACGGTTACTTGGGCTGGACTTGTTAATTTTTCTGCAAATTTCTTTGGAATTGCTGAAGATCATCCTTTCATGAAATATATTCCAGCAAGATTGATTAATGAAACCAATCCGAGTAATTTGATGGTAATACAATCTATTTATGATACAATAGTACCTTTTGATAATAATGCATTAGTAGCAAAAAATCTCACGAATTGTAAATTAATTGAGATCAAGAATCATCTATTTGGAGGACCTCACTATCTTTTTTCAGATCAAGTAGTTTCTGAAACAATAAAATGGTTTGAGTTAAATTTTTTTAATTCTGAGACAATTAATGGACCTATTCGATTATCCTATGTTATAACTTACATTTTAATAGGTTTAAGTTTTATAGGACTATTTTTAACAACCTTATCAATTATGAAATATTCATTTAAGTATTTTTCAATCAAAGATTATTCTAAGAAGAATAAAAGAGTAACTAATCCTACTCTATCTGAGAAAATTTCAACTACAAAGCATTTTATTAAAGTTGTTTTATACTTCTTTGGTTTCCTAACTCTTTGGATACTGATACTAAATTTTATAGGTATACTTGGGTTACTAATTACTCCAATAGTTTTCCTTTTAATCTATTTTTTCTACATTTTAACAAAATATATAATTACTGCTGAAATAAAAGGTGAAAAAATTAGTGTTTACATAGAATCACGATTGAAAGATGAGATTAAATCTCAGTTTCATAAAAACGTAATACTTTATTCACTACTCTCTTCTGGAGTTTTCTTATTATTGTACATTAGTTTTTCACTTGCTTATCCATTTGCATTTTTCTCTCCAGTAAACTTATTATCATATATCTTAACCTTTGAAATTTATCCTTTTTATTTAGCTATGGAATTATTTTATAGAAAAATCCTATATCCAAAACTGGATTTCATAAAATCAGTAAAAAACAAAACCATACTTATATCATTGATGGAAATGATAAATACCTTTATTTTGTTTTACTTTTCGAGTCCCCTATTCCTAATTAGCGCAATGCTTGTAACTTACCTGATATTTCTAGCAGTTATGATAATGAACTCAATTATCTATGAAAGAACAAATAAATTTAGTTCAGTTATGATAAGCTCCTTTATAATTATACAAATATTCTTTGGTTCAGTTGTTTCGACAATTATAGGATTTGGGTCAATTGTAAAATTACTCCACATTTAGATTGATTTAATTCCCTTTTTGAAATTT
Source organism: Candidatus Hermodarchaeota archaeon (assembly GCA_048885765.1). GTDB lineage: Archaea > Asgardarchaeota > Lokiarchaeia > Sigyniarchaeales > SOKP01 > Loki-b32. Next base: position 18,349 of record JBHLLI010000018.1, on the reverse strand, counting down.
TTATCGAGTGTTATTAAAAGTAATTGTGTAATCCTACAAGCTTCGAGTAGGATTTGAAGATCTACTCAAATATTGATGATTTCCTAACTCGAAATTCAATAGATTAAATTCTAATAGAAAATGAAAAGCAATTTTATCTAATTTTCAAGGGTTTTAAAGGGATTAATTATTCATGGTGAATATAAATTATTTTTCCTATAAGAGCACATCCAAATAAAATTTTCAATAATTTTTTCTCCTATTATTCTTGTTTTCTCTGTGATTCTCTCATCAAATAGATTTGGATGGAAGTAATACGGATTATGCGTTTCTGGATGGAATTGAAGAGCGAAAATTGGTTTTTCGTTATGTTTCATATATTGAATCATTCTATATCCCATTGTACGGGAAGTACAAATTATGTTGAACTTTTGTTGAATCTTACAATCATTCGGAGATACAAAATCAAGGTGATGAACATTAACTGGGATGTTTTTTTGAGTTATTAATTCATCCGTTTCTTTAAGTATAATAAATATAATCCTCCCTCCTAATCCAACAAGCCTCATCCTAGATATTTGTGCACCAAACGCATATGCTACTAAATGGATTCCAAAGCAGAGAGCGAAGATTGGAATCTTATCTGTATTTTGGATTAATTCTAATTGAGGTTTAAATCTTTTTTTTAATCGATCGTCATAGTAGAAACTTGAGACATTCAGTTCAGATCCTGAAAGAATAATCCCGATGCAGTCTTCCACCATCTCTTGTTTGAATTGACTAAAATGGATAGTTCTTAACTCTACTTCTGCTAAACAGTTATTTATAATGGATTCTAATCGTGTTATTCTGTCAGTAGGAAGAGCTCGAGAATAATTATCTATTAAGATTATTTGATCCTTTTCTTCTTTTTCTAACGAATTTTCTTCACTCATTTATATTTACCCTTATTTTAAGTGTAGTTTTTAATCAAAATTTCAGAAGGGTAATATGTATAGGCTTCTATTTCATTACCACTTTCTAATTTTACTTTTACAAGTACTCTATGGTATAATCTCCCTTCTCCTTCAATCATATCAAGATGATTAATAAGAGACCTACTAACACCGTAATAAACCTCTCCTTTTACACTAGATTCATCATCTTTAATGATAAAAGGAAATCCTAACGAGGGAGGTTCTAATTTTCTGTAATTATAAAGAATAGCTTTTTCAAACTTTAATCCTTTAAGAACGTAATTTCGAATTTGTCCTTGTTGTAAAGTACCATAGACAAAGATTGTATTGACTTTAAGATTATTGTTTTTCATTTTCTTATTAGTTTAATTAGTTTTAATTAGAAAAATACATCCCCAAATAATCTATCTATTAAAGATTGTGATTCAGACTGACTTCTTAGGACACGATCAGTTTCTCTTAATGGAATCTTGAGATTTTGGACAACGAGATTATTTACAACTCTTATACCATTGAAATTGGTTACCATTCCATCGATATCATCATATGAAAAATTATATTTTGCTTCTAAAGTACCTCGAACTTGAGTCCCCGCCGTAATTTTATAACGATTTCCACGCCGATCTGATACTACTCGTGGTTCTACTAACTCTACAACAACATACGTCTTTCCTTGTTGCCTCATTTTTTCGATTTTTCTTGACTGATACTCAATATTAAGTTCTCTTTGAGTTTGATTTGTTTGAATTTTTTTATTGGGCAGATTCTTAATTTGAATGCCTAAATAATCCTGATATATCTTAGTTTCATTTATCCATCTTGATAAGCTTTTTTCTATTAGTTCACTCTCACCATTAGTTCTTCTGAAAGCAGCATTAATTCCATTTGCAATTGCATTTTCCATATTGGTTCTGTGATATGGATCTTGTATTATTTCTCCAGTTGCTTGAAGTTCAATCGCATGAAGTGCTGAAGCGCAGCAAAGGTAAGCAATATCAAGCAAATCTTCAGTATTATACTGTACATCAATGGTCCGAATTTCTATACGATTTCTTGAAGGTAATTCATCATTATCATCGCTAATGTTTGTAAAGGGGCCTCTAGGAGATATGTCTACTAAACGATCTCCTCTATTATTTGTAATAACTTTTTTAGAGAATTCATCCTCTTCAAATCCAATTTTCAATTTATATCTCATTCTTCCATAATAACGCATAGGTATCAACGCTGGTCGATTTTCAGGAATTTGTATCTGAGCGAACCCATTTGGTTTAAGAACAGTACTGTTAGCGCATCGATTACTAGCAATATTATTCCAATTTCCTCTATATACGTATGAATTAGCAGAAATACCAATTAATTCAGGTAAGTAATCCCATAAATAATTATACACTACTTTCATTTCTTCAGGAGTCATCAAACTTCCTTTTCTTTGAACAGAAACATTTATGTGTGTTCCAGAAATTGGATGAGGATCACTCTGTACAGGGTGTAAACTTTGAGCCAGTATTTTTACTCCAAGTTGTTTAGCGGCATCAGTTAAAAGTTTCCTTCCTTCAAATATTGCCTGCTCTAAAGATGTTGGAGGTAAAGGAAGTGTTACGTATTCTATTTGTGAAGGTGAAGGTTCAGCATCTAATCCTCGTATTTTAACTTGGAGTGAATTCAGAAAATTCTGATCACTCTCAAGGATTTCAGCAGATTTCACCATTATATCATCTGCTTTTTTGGCAAGTGTTCCATTCTTATTAATAATTAAGAACTCCTCTTCAATTCCGCAGAGTACCTGATAATCTTTAAATAACTCAACATCTTTTTCTTGAGTTTTTTCATGAAACAACATGAAGTTTCATCCTTTTTTTTTGTAATCAGTCTTATGTAATATATTAAATCTTTTATTCAATGAGGCTATTTTATTTTTTTGCTAATTAGGATTTATTTTTTAACAATATAATATTTTTTTTAATTAATTAGAAGTAACTTTAATCATCTTAAAGAATTTCATATAGAGTTATGGTTGATATAATATTTGGATTAATAATTTTACCTTTATTGATCTTTTTAGCTAGAATTGTGGATGTTTCCCTACAAACTTTAAGAATTATTTTTACCTCCCGAGATCAAATTAAAATAGCCCCAATTATAGGATTCTTTGAAGTTTTTATATGGCTTCTCGCAATTGGACAACTTTTTATCCATGTTACCAATATCCTTTATTATTTCTCTTACGCTGCGGGATTTGCTTTAGGAAATTATATTGGGATTTTTATCGATCGAAAATTATCAATTGGTTTGTTAAATCTGCAATTAATAGTGACTAAAAAGCCGGATAAATCGCTAAAACTATTAAAAGAAGCAGGATATGGTCTTACTGTATTAACGGCCGAAGGATATAATAATATATTGGTACAATTAATAATAAAACGTAAAAACTTAAAGGATGTACTAGTTATTATTGAAAAAAACAATCCAAACGCATTTGTTTCCATTCAACAAGTACAATCTGTTAAGGGTGGAGTATTTCCTCCACCAATAAAAGCGAATAGATTATTTATCAAAGACCATAAGAAAATTAAATAGTCTTAACCAATCCATCATATTAAGATTGAATTATGGTAATCTCTCTTCCATTAGTGGATATTTTATTTGATTTATTTACTTAAACATTTCCATGAAAGCACCTAATCTGGTCTTTACCTGTTCTATATTTTCTCCCATTTTATTAAAGTTTAAGGCAATTGATGGTATTTCTAACTCTTTTCGTAATTTTTCTTTTAACATAGTATAACAATTAGAGATTGAGTGACATCCAAATAATTGAACAAATACAAGGCCATCTGCATTTATATTTCGGGCTAATCTAAGATAGGACTCTGTTAACGTATCATTATCACAACCAATCCCATTTATATTTGTTTTCATTAAATATTTAGCGTATGCTTCGATAGGGTCATTTTTATTTGATATTGGAATATCTTCCAGAAACATTAAGAGATCCCAATCTCCATATAATGCTCTTCCTCCTAATTCATATATGATATCATGGGATTTAGGTTCCCATCCACCAAACATCGGAGTAACAAGGATTTTTGGCATTTTCGATACATCCATCCCTATTTGATTTCTAATCCTACCTTTCATTTCTGTTAATAAAAATGTAATGTTATCACGATACCTAGAAGCATTTGAATTATAATCATGAAAACTTATGCTTAATAGTGCAAGAATTTCACTAAAAGTTGCGGGATTACATGGGAGAAAGTCAGATGTGCCTATTTCATAGATAATTTTCTTATAAGTTTGACGTATTTGATTAGCTGTGTGAAAATGGCTCCTTAATGCATTGTCTGTGTAGTCATAATCACTAATTTCTGCTAACTCATCCAAACCTTTGGTGATATTATCAGTAAATAGCTCTATTGAATTTCCAATATCTCTAGGAGGTACATCCACCCATATTTGCTTCGAAGAATTACCAATTGCGGCAATAGATTCTAAATATTTATTCCAAGCACTACATCTAATTGTAAAATTAAGATTTGCATCACAGTTTTTACCCTTTGAAACATTCATTCCATAAAGCGATTTAATTCCATAGCAAAAATCACTTGAAAGCCCACTTTCTATCCCCAGGTCAAACATCTCATTATATTTTTCATTAATAACTTCTATTACATTTTCTATAATGTTATCAACTGTTTGACTTATGTCTTTAATTCCAAGATCTTTTACAAAACCTAAAAAATTGGAGACTCTATTCCAGCCAAATATACTGGATGCTGATCCTAAATATGTGAGATATTTGTGAATTTTAAATTCATGCATTCTGATTGGAAAAACAGGGATTAAATCCGGAAACGCATAGACCAAGTCTGAAAAAGGTAAAGCTACTGATATTAACCTTTTTTTCTCCCTAAATTTCTTTCTTTTTAAATAATCTCTTCCAGTTAAGAAATTATATGCCATTTTCAATACTGAAGAGAATCTAATTAACTCATCAGCAACTAAACTCATTCTTACATCATCTCCAAAAATGCTTCTATTCTTGTGGTTAATTGGCCTCGATTGGCTCTAGAATAATCTCTTTCTAAATTTAACACTTGAATTCCCTCATTTTGTAAGCGATTTTTCAAATGGGTTGACATCATTAACATATGATCACAAAATTTAATGATATGATTAATTACTCCTAACTTTTTACCATATTTAGCTTGAAATTCCTTATAATAGTTCTTTATAAGAGTAGTTCTATTTTCTAAGAAATTAGGAACTGAGTGGTCTCCATAAATATTGTTTTTGAATCGTTCTGTTAATAAATCAATAGGATCACTTGAAGTATTGATTAGTTCATCATCTATGATTTGAGAATAGTAATTAAATCCGATCCATGAATCAAAGAAAGTTATATTTCCCCCTCCCTCTTCAATCAAATCAATTAAATAATCATTCAGAAAGATAGAACAACCTGTAAGTAAAATATTTTTTGAATCTAAAGAGTCATCTGCACTCTGAATTAGATTACTGTATTCTTGTTCTAACTCAGACATTATATCTGGACCGAATAACATCGCTTTGTGAAGTATATTAAGTTTTACTGACCCTTTAATAGGTAATTCATTTACATTTTTCAAGAATTTTTTGAAATTATTGTATTTTTTAATACTATCCAATAAAGCTTCCTTTTTAATAGTGGAGCCTTTAATCTCCTCTAATTCTTTAATAAAATTTGTTAGTTCCAACTTGAAATATTTGAGACTATTCTCATTTTTTGTATAGGAAAGATAAAAATCTATTCTTTGAATATTAAAATATTTACTGATAATTTCTGATGCGCAAATATCACTAACACAATGGTTTGATACAATAAAATAATCTACCAAATCCAAGAAATTATATTGACTTGGTTTTGTAGCATATAACCCAATACATGATTGAGCAAATGCACAAGTAGATGGGGGTAAATAATCATGACTAGCATCCATTAAATCATCATTCCCCGCAAAAATTAGTCTTAAAGGGATGAAACCCGCTGCATCGATCAATTCTTCTGGAATATTGTCATGTGATATAAATGCTACAATATTTTTGCCTTCTTCTTTTTTTTCTCTTAAAAATGAAGCGTATTCAGTTAAAAGCTCTATATTATTCATTTTAGTTTTTAACATCTTTGAATTATTAATCAAAAAAGAGTTAATTATTCATAAAGCTTTTCATAATTAACCAAATCTTAAAGCTTTAAAAAAGAAAGTAAAAAAAATTAGCTTTTTCCTTGGTCTTGAGCAATAAGCGCAGCTCCTATTGCACCTGTTAATTGAGCAGTAGTTGTTCCATTAAGCACTGGAATTACGATTTCAAATCCTAATTCTTGCTCTAAAAAACTCTTGACTGCCACATTTTTAGCAACACCACCACAAAAAACTAAAAGAGGGGCAACTCCTATGCGTTTGGCCATCCCTGCAACTCGCTTTGCTATAGATTTATGAATTCCAGCGGCGATATCCTCCTTATTTGAACCTTTCGCAAAAAGTGATATGACTTCAGATTCAGCAAAAACCGTACAAGTAGAACTAATTGAAGCCGGATTTTTAGATTTTAGGGCTAATCCCCCAATTTCATCGATAGGAACTTCAAGAGCTCCAGCCATTACTTCTATAAATCGACCAGTTCCAGCTGCACACTTGTCATTCATTTGGAAATCAATAACACTACCAGTCTTTTTGGAAATTACAATCGCTTTACTATCCTGACCGCCAATGTCTATTACAGAATTCGCTTCTGGATAGAAATATTGAACTCCACGTGCATGAGCTGTGATTTCAGTAATACGATCATCAGCAAATGAAACAGTATTTCTTCCATAACCCGTGCTCATAACATATACATCCTCTTTTTTCAAATTGTGCTGCTCTAGAAGTTCATTAAACATATTACTTCCTACCCGTTTAAAATCAAAAGTTGATCGACCAACTCGAAAATCTAATAATTCAGATTCTCTCAATAACGCAACTTTAGTCTCTAATGAACCAATATCAATTCCTACAAATGTCTTCAAGGCTAATCCTTTCAATTTTTATATTAATTAGGGAAATGAAAATCAAAAATTAAAATTTGTGTTTATGAATTAGCCTAACAAAAATATAGAAATCAAAACGGTTATAAAAAAGGCAAAAGTCATTTGGATTATATTTTTAATGATAGATTCTTTTGAGACTACTCCTAAAAAGACACCAAGTAAAATTATACAAATTAAAATTATCAAAAAGGAGATAATAAAAATTAGTAGATTAGCATCAGGGACAATGAAGAATGGAATTAGAGGTATTAATCCTCCTAAAAAGGGAGATCCCCCATTTACACAAGAAACAATTACACTAGCGAAATTTTCAGCTTTACGTTGTAGAGTTTTAATCTTTTTTTTTTTGCTTTTTTTTCTTAATCTTATTTTTGGTTTAGAATTTACATTTTTATTTATTTTGATCAGCATCGCTTTTTCAATTTCTTGTATATCCTCAGAATTTTCTTCCGTTTCAGGTTCTTGCTCACTGACATCGATTACCATTGCTTTTCTTAAATCTTCTTTAATTTTTTTCTGTTCAGCTTTTTCTGAAAGATATGAACCAGTTAGACCTGAAATGAACATTGAAATAGAACTCCCCATCCCAGTTAATATAACTAGATGACTATCAATTGTTGGTTGAGCTTCTTTTAAAATAATAACAAAAAAGCCTAATAAAATCCCCAAGACCGTTAACATGCCATCATAAAAATTATTTACAAAATATCGTCTTGCAATTGACCATAAATTTGTGATCTTTGCGTATATTCTAACTTTTTCAAACATTTTATTTAAAATTTAACCAATATTCTATAGAGGAATTACCTTTTTATTTGAATTTCAATTTATAAAATAAATCATTTACTTAGATTTTGAAACACCCTTTAGATACCGAGAAGTATTGAAACAATCAGCGTTACTACACCAGCAGTTATTAAATGCAAAGCATAACGCAGACGACCTCCTCCCGAAATTTGCCCTAAAAATATGCCTAAATATACTAGCAAACCAGCAAGTATAGCATAAGAAAATATAAAATGTAATACATTAAGAGTTCCAAAGAAAAAAGGAACTAGAGGAAGTGAGCTTCCTAAGACTGGAGCACCCCCATCTACTAAAGAAGCAACAATAGTAGCAAATCTTTCTGCCTTTTCAAGTATAGATTTAGGCTTTTTTTTCTCGCCTTTTTTATATTTGTTCTTTATATGCTTTAATACAACAATTTTAGATTCATCCTCTACATCTGCCATTTCTTTTTTCATATCCATTACTTTTTTCTTTCTTTCAGCTTCTTCAGAAAGAAATGCCCCCCATAATCCACTAATTCCTATTGCAAGTGCAGTTGCAAATCCCGTTATAAGAACATCTTGAGATTCAAATGTTGAAGAATTTGACAGGAATATTATAAAAATACCACTCACAATCCCCGCACAAGTTAAAGCGCCATCAAAAGCATTATTAAAAAATTTTCTTCTTGCTATTATTCCTAAATCTGACATCTTTGAATATTCTTTCCACTGACGAGATCTATCCTTTAACTTCATTTAGTTCCTAATTCACCTTTTAATCAATAAATATCCATCAAACAGATTATTTTATTAAAAATCTAATCAATTCCTCTAGAATCTAGTTATAAATTAAATTAAGAATATATTAAAATTTCTCTAAATACTATATTTTTTATTGATCTAATTTTTTATATTTATAGGAGAAAAATAAATATTTAAGTTGAATTTTGGATGGATAAAGTAAAGGAAGAAATTGTGTCAATGCTTATAGAGCATTCTAGAATTATTTATTCAGTACTCAGTGATATGGGAGTTTTTTATAATAGATGGGCTGAAAATTACGAGAAACATAAGGAGTCACTTCAAAAGAAGAAAAATAAAATGCAATTATCTGAGGAAGACGCAGATGCAATTAAAATTGAGTTAATTCAAAACTTTTCAGAATCCGGAGCAGGTTTAGGTAATTTTGTTGCTTTGATTCTAAAAATGGATAATATTATTAATTATTCATTAGAATTTGTGGATATGTTGCCTTTAATAAAATTAAACTCTAAAGTAGATCAAGATATTATTAAAAGATATGATAAATTAATAAATAAAACAATTGAAATGGCTAGTGTGCTAAAATCGACGATAAAAAGCTTAAGAGATCAACCAGATGTCGTTTTTAATAATACTACTACAATTCATGAAATTGAAAATGAGATTGATACCATCTACAGACAATTTCTTGAGTCATTATATTCTAATGAAGCTTTAGATATGAGAATTCTCTTGCGTATAAGAGATAGTATACATCTACTGGAAAATCTAGCTGATCGTATTCATGATGTAGCAGATGATATTAGAGTCTTACTCTATCAATAAACAACTTCTTGTGAAATCAACAAATTTCTTTAATTCTTATTATTCTTTATAAGAAAATTTATACGCTAGTTTTAATACTTTTCATTTAAAAGAGTAATATTATTAAATAAAAACTAGTTGAAATGAATATGAACGGTAAACAAAAATTTTATTTTTATCTTGGTCTTGTTCAAATAATCTTAGTAATAGTGTTTCTCCTGACGATAAACGGTCTTGTAGGATTTGTTAGCGCTCAAACAGAGACAAATTTTGACTATTATAATTCTCCAACGACTCCTATATTAGCGTTATCTGCTGCAATAGCTATATCTGTTTCAGGATTAGCTGCTGCGCATGTAATAAAAACAGTAGGTACTGCTGCAGTTTCAGCGATTTCAGAACGGGAAGGGGCATTTGGTAAAGTTGTAGTTATTGTTGCCTTAGGAGAAGCTATTGCAGTCTATGGCTTGATCATAGCTATATTACTAGTATTTAATATACCAGCGCCTCCATAAGGATTATTATTTTATAATTATTTCATTTTTGGTGAATTACACGAGTGTCATCGTCCCAAGTTATGCTTTTACACTTATAAAAATTGGTTTTCTAAAGCAATTAATAATGGATGACATGACTTTACAGAAGTTAGAAGATATTAGTGAAATTAAACAGTTCATCGAATTTATAGGTGTTTTTTATCCTGGACTCGCCCCTAGTTCCTATAAAACTGAAGATATAGAAAGAGCATTATTTCATACCTATGTTCAACTAATAGGTAAAATCCTTAATGTATCGCCAAATGCCATGAGAATTTTCTTAAAGAATTATTTATTGAAATATGAAATAATGAATATTAAAAATGTTATCTTAGGTACTATTCTGGGTATTAAGGTTGATGAAAAAGTTTCCATGGTAAATATGTTGGTTGAAAAATATCTAAATAATGAAAAATTTATAAAAGATTTAATTGAAATTACCTCACTAGAGGAAATTCAACTATATATGAGATCTACTATATATAATAAAGTAATCAGAGAAGGAATTCTATATTTCAAAAATACAAATGAAATTTTCGTGCTTGAAGCATTCTTAGATCGGTTATATTATGAAAATTTGCAAAATGAGGTTAAAAATTTAACTCAAAAAGAAAGGGCAATGATTTCTTTATATGTTAGTTATGTATCAGAAATATATAATCTGAATATAATATATCGGGGAATAAAAAATCAAATAGATAAAAATCTTTTATTACAATTTTTAGTGAACAGTTATCTATTTATGAATGAAAAAGAATTAGAGGATTTAGTCGATCTAAAAACAATAAATGAATTTATTACTGTTTTAACACAATTATTAAGCGAAAAAAAGGAATTAAAATCAAGCCTAAATAAGATACCTCTTGACTATGAACATTTTATTTGGTCGGTTGAGAAAATATATTTAGAATTTTACTTCAAAAAAATAGAATCTAAAAAAGTTGACATTGATTATCAAGCGATATTAAAAATATTAGAACTTTTAATAAAGAAGGATAAAGAAATTCGATTATTCATCCTTCCAAAAGTAGTAAGAATTCTACATGACAAATACAAATTATTAAAATGAGTTTTAAAATAAAAATAAGCAAATATCATATGAGTTGTTGATATATGGATATATTTAAATGGATAAAAGAGATTGAAAATGTTTATCATGAATTAATAGACAATGCAAAAACCATTAATTTAAATGATATTGAGGAATTCAGAGAAAATCAGAGAAATAAATTCGAGGAATATTTAAAAAAAAAAAATGATCTTGTAAGAAACGCATTAGTTACACTCTCTCAGGATGTAGATTCTGAAATAAAAGTATTTAATGAGAAGATTGATAATGCATTAAAAAATATCGAAATGAATTTTCAGAATAATATCCAAGATCTAAATAAATTAATAATAAACGAGTTAGGTTTAGATTTCTAATGGCTGATCAAAAGATTCATATTTTAGGACAAGAGGATTTAGTTGCGATGCTAGGACTTTTGGGATTAGAAGGTACAATCATTAATTCGCGAGAAGAGTTCACGAATAAATTTAATGAGCTAATAAAAGAACCCACAATCGGTATGATTATAATTGCTATGGCCCTAGAAGATGAACTTGTCAGTTTTTTAATAAATTTCAAGCTGAATAATAGATCCCCATTTATATTTATACTTCCAGATATATTTCGGGCTCGTATTGAAGAAGAAGGACAAGTAATAAATAAAATCTTAGAAGCTATTGGAGATGTTTTATTATCATAAAGAGTTGATTTAATATTTCAGAAGAAAAAGAAGTGAGAAAGCAATTTGGAAACCTAGGTCTCTATTTAATTGAGAAAGCTCAAAAAGAGATTGATGATTTTAATCGACAAACTTTATTTCAGAAAGCTGAAATTAAGAAGAGATATATAGAACGAAGCCAAGAACGAACTTTAAAATTAAAAGATCAATTTATAGAAAATTATTATCAATTTCTAAACCAATCCCTTTCATCGACTTTATTAGAAGGAAAAGATAAATTTTTGAATTTAAAGAATAAGCTAATAAAAGAGTTGAAAGTAAGTCTATTTAATAATATTAAGGTTAATATAAGTAATAATTACAAGGAATATATTCAATTTGTTCTAAGCTTAATAAGAAAAATAAACAAAACTGTTGATAAACCTCAAGCTATAGAATTAATCTTTAATACAAAAGATTATAATTATTTTCTTCAAAACTCGGAAAAAATACAAGATCTATTCAAAAACACAATTCAAATTAACAAAGATAATACCAATTTTATTGGTGGCTTTAAAATTTCTCTCAGTGAAGGTTTAATCTCTTATGATTATACAATTGATACCCTTATTAACAAAAAATCTTCTTTTATTCAAAAGGAAATCTCAAGAATTGTAGATGCTTCTGAAATAAAACTTATTGAAAAAGAATTTAATTTATTTATCCAAAATCAAAAATCAAAAATCATGGAGTATCTTAAACAATATGATCAAATCCAAATCTAAAGGTAAATTGATTCGAGGAAGAATTTCAGCGATAACAGGCTCCCTAATAAGGATAAAAGGATTAGAGAACGCTGTAAGGCTTCATGATTTAATAAAAGTCTCAAAAAATAACATTTTAGGAGAAGTTATTCAAATTTATTCTGATCATGTTGTTGCTCAAGCATTTGAAAATACGACAAATTTAAGAATTAATGAAGAAGTTATTAGTTTAAACGAACCTCTCTCGATGGAACTAGCACCTGGACTATTAGGTAAAATCTTTGATGGAATTCAAAGACCATTACAAAACGCATTTGAGCTTTTCAAAGAAGGCGGATTAAAAAGAGGGTTAGAAATAAATTCAATTTCACGAAAAACAAAGTGGCATTTTATACCTCAATTAAATAAAAAAAAGGATGTCTCTGCTGGAGATCTGATTGGAACAGTGCAAGAAACGCCCTTAATCATTCATAAAATAATGGTACCTCCAAATATTTCAGGTAAAGTCTCCTTTATAGCTCCAGAGGGAGATTACACAATAGTAGATGAGATCTTTCGATTAAAAATAAAAGATAAAGAAAAGTCGTTTTCAATGTTACAGAAATGGCCTGTAACAAAAGCACGTCCATTTAAGCAAAGAAAAATGCCTTATGAACCCTTAATTACGGGAATTCGAGTTATAGATTTACTTTTTCCTATAACTAAAGGTGGTACGTTTGGAGTTCCGGGTGGATTTGGCACAGGAAAAACAGTTATTCAGCAATCATTAGCTAAATGGTGTAACGCTGATATAATTGTATTTGTGGGCTGTGGCGAGCGTGGGAACGAGATAGCAGACGTTCTTGACCAATTTTCTAAATTAATCGATCCACAAACTAAACGTCCTCTTTTAGAACGTATAATACTCATAGCAAACACTTCAAATATGCCGGTATCTGCACGTGAAGCTAGTATCTTTTCAGGAGTAACTATCGCAGAGTATTACCGAGATATGGGATATGATGTAGCCGTTCTAGCAGATAGTACATCAAGATGGGCTGAATCATTGAGAGAGATCTCAGGATTATTAGAAGAAATGCCAGCAGAGGAAGGATATCCTGCATATTTACCCTCCAGACTTTCTAGCTTTTATGAAAGAGCAGGTATTGTAGAACTATTAGGTGATGATTTAGAGGGAAATGAAAACTTAGGTTCATTAACGATTATTGGTTCGGTTTCACCTCCTGCTGGTGATTTTAGTGAGCCTGTTACGGCTACAACGAAAAATTTTGTTCAAGGAATCTGGGCTTTAGATGCGGCATTAGCATATTCTAAACATTATCCTGCAATAAACTGGTTAGATTCATACTCTAATTATCCAGAATACATTTATGAATGGTGGTATGATAGAGATTTAGATTGGGTGGAAATTGATATAGATTGGCTTGATTGTCGTAATAAAGTCAATGAAATATTATCTAAAGATAATGAGTTGAAATATATTACTCAACTAATTGGAGCAGAAAACTTACCTGAAGAGCAACAATTTATCATTTTCATTGCTAAATTAATTAAAGATGGTTTTCTAATTCAAAACGCATTTGATGAAATTGATAGTTTTACTAATACTACAAAACTACTTGGAATGATAAAATTAATTCTTCTAATTTTCAAAGAAGGAAAAGAACTTCTCAACCAAGGATTTATTGTGGATGATATTAAAGGGATGGAGATTATAAATTCAGTATTGCGGATGAATCGTACCATTCCTAATCAAGATTTTGATAAATTAGTAAATTTAAAAAATAAATTCTTAAGTGATATTGAATCTTTAAAACTAATTCGTGGAGTATTTAAAACAAAATGAGTGTAATATATAAGAAAATTCAACAAATAGTCGGGCCTCTATTATTTTTAAAAAATGAACATGATGTCCAGTATAGCGAAATAGTAAAAATCAAAACAGAGGATTCTAAAATTAGAACGGGACAGATAGTCAAAATGAGCGAGGAAATGATTGTTGTCGAGGTTTTTGAAGATACAGCGGGAATATCTTCTGAAAACGCAGAAATTATATTCACAGAAGATACTTTTAAGATAAATATTTCAAAAGATATGTTTGGACAAACATTTAATGCCCTTGGAAATCCTATTGATATTAGGACTAAAAATATTCAGAATTCTGACCTATTGAGCGATGTTCAAAGAGATATTAATGGAGTTCCTATCAATCCTTTTGCTAGGGAATATCCAGTAGATATTATTCAAACGGGGGTATCCGTAATCGATGGTTTATTCACTCTAATTAGAGGACAAAAACTTCCTATTTTTAGTGGTCAAGGATTACCTCATAATAAATTAGCAGCACAAATAGCTACTCAAGCAAAAGTAACCTCAGAAGAACCTTTTGTAATCATTTTTTGTGGAATAGGAATAATTCAAGATGAAGCAATTTATTTTTTAAAAAGATTTCAAGAGAGTGGAACACTTCAAAATATTATATCTTTCATAAATTTTGCAGATGACCCCATTATCGAGAGATTAATCATCCCAAGAGTTGCTTTAACAACAGCAGAATATTTTGCGTTTGAAAATGATATGCATGTCTTAGTTGTTTTGATTGATATGACTAATTATGCAGAGGCATTGAGAGAACTTAGTTCTGCAAAAGAAGAGATTCCAAGTAGAAAAGGATATCCAGGATATATTTATTCCGATTTTGCTTCAATTTACGAGAGGACAGGGAAAATTAAAGGAAAAAAAGGCTCAATAACTCAGATTCCCATTCTTACTATGCCCAATCTTGATATATCTCATCCCATTCCTGACACTACAGGCTACATCACTGAAGGACAGTTAGTATTAAGTCAAAATCTCCATAAAAAAAGTGTATACCCTCCTTTTGAAGTTTTGGCCTCAATATCAAGATTGATGAAAGATGCTATTGGTAAGGATAAAACAAGAGAAGATCATGCAGATGTAAGTTCTCAATTATTAGCATCATATTCGAGTTATCTTGAAGTTAAAGATTTAATCTCAATAGTTGGAGAAGATGGTTTAAATCCAGATCAAAGAAAATTACTAGTATTTGGAGAGGATTTTGAACAAAAATTTTTAAATCAAAAGCCAAATGAGAATAGAGATTTTACCCAAACCTTAGAAATTGCTTGGGATACGTTATCTAACTTAGATAAAAATCAATTAATTAGAATCCATCAAAATTTTATTGATAAATATTATAAATTAAAGGTGTAAATTATAAGTTTTCGCGAAATTAAACCAACAAAGACAAATTTGATAAATTTACAAAAAAGATTATCATTTGCAGTTAAAGGACAAAATTTTTTAGAATTTAGACGTGAACAGCTTATATTTCAAATAAAAAAGTTATGGAAAGATTATAATATTCAAAGAAAGGAACTCGTTACTTTATTCAAAGAAACCCTCAACTTATTAATACACACTTATGAAGAGATGGGTAAAAATGGATTGTATTTAATCAGCAAGTTAAGTAGAATCCAATATAAACCGACCATACAAATTCAAACGGTAAAAAAAATGGGGATTGTTGTTTCTCAAGTATATTATGAATTATTCCAAGAAGAGAAACTCCCTGCATATACTTTTGAAAATACTAGTCATTATCTTGATGATTTATTCTTAAAGCTGAAAGATTTTTTTTATAAAATTATAGAGTTTTCTGAAATTGAAGATTTATTATTAAAAGTTGCAATAAACTTTAAAAAAATTAATCGAAGGATAAACGGCTTAAAAAATATTATTATACCCAAGTTGAAATATAATATTAAGCAAATTAAAGAAATTTTAGAAGAAATTGAAAGAGAAAATTATGTTAGATTGAAAAAAACAAAAGATCTTATCATAAAACAAGAAGAATTTATATAGGTGAATACAGGTTGGGAAAAAAGGATGAATTTTGCTTAATGAAAGCGGATATTAATTATGATTATAAGGATCAATTTTTAATTGAGTTATCCAATTTGAATATAGTTCATATTAAACCAAAAAAAAATATAGAGAGTAAGGAAGAATTAGACGAAAAAACGCCTATCGCTGAAAAAATAAAAGTATTAAGGAAATCACTTAATAATATATTCAATAAACTCAATATTAATGAGGATGACATAAAAAATTTACGAATAAAAAAATCAGATAGAATTGAATTTAAAGCTAATGAATTCACTGAACTGATTAATCATATTCTTGAAGAAATAGAATTTTTTATAAATCGGGTGACTGAATTACAAAGCTATATAGCAAAAGCTACTATTGAGTTAGAAAATCTAAATGTTTTAAAATTATGTTATAAATTCCTAGAAAAAATAAATATGAATAAAAACAATATTACAGATTTAAATTATTTTAAAATTAAAGTTTTTACAACTTATTCTAAAAATTTAGAGAATTTAAAAAACCTTTTTGCCTTTACTGAATTTCCAAATTTCTATGAGACGTTTCCTATTACAGAGGACAGGATAGGATTTTATATCACATATCCTAAAGATAAAGAAATTGAATTCAATGGAAGAATTCGACTAATTCACTCAGAGGAAGTTCCACTTTTAAAAAAATATATGACCAATGAGGGAATTAATTTTAATAGAATTGATATGGAAATCAATTTTATTAAAGATTTATTATCTCGATACAACAAAGAAAGAAGCAGAATTGCTAAGGATAATATGTTAAAATTTGCTGGAATTAATGAAATTGTTCAAAATATTGAAGAGTATAATTGGGCAGATCAACAGTTTGAAAAAACTTCTACTTATAGAGCAATTCTCAGATTTTTTGTCCCTTTATCAAAAAAAAATAAAGTTCAAAAGGAATTATTTGAAAAATTCAAAGATAATATTATCATTGAGTCAATTGACGTCTCTAAAAAGCGCCCTATTTATGAAGCTTATCCATCATCGATAGTAAAAAAGAAAAAAATAAAATTTAAAGAAAAAGTAAAAGAACAAGAGCTATTAAATGAGAGTTCAGATAAATCAGAAGATTTAAGAGATACTACACCAAGAATTATGAAAAATTTTTTCTTGATTAGACCATTCGAAGCTATTACTAAAATGTATGGTACTCCTAATTATTCTGAAATAGATCCTACTCCAATTATTGCTTTTACTTTCCCAATTTTATTCGGAATAATGTTTGGAGATATTGGACATGGTCTAGTATTAATTATATCTGGCTTTATTGGTGCTATTCTTTTTAGAAAACGTAAAGGTAAACTATCAAGTTTTTGTTGGATAATATTTTTCTGTGGTTGGGCTTCATTATTATTTGGGTTCTTATATGGAGAATTTTTTGGACATCAAGAGTTTTTCGGTTGGAATTTTGAAGAAAATCCAATAATTATTCCAATAATTATTCCAATTTTGAATATAAATATACATATACAATTATTTAATCCATTGGGTAATATCCTTTCTGTATTTTATTTTGCTATATTTATTGGGATCTTTCATATTGTGCTTGGATGGTTTATTCAATTTCTAAATTATTGGAAGCAGCATAGGAAATATTTAGCGATCAGCGATTCTCTAATGAAAATTCTCTTTTTAATTGGCGGTTCAATCTTAATATTTACTTATGGATTTGATATAAATCTATGGCTTTCTTTTCCATATCCAATATTATATGTTTTAATCCCAGGATTTTTATTAATTCTTTCTAAACCTTTAGGAAAGATAATTAAGATATCCTATTTACAAGAAGAATCTATAGGTGGATTGTTAGGTGAAGGTTCAATTGAAACCTTTGATACATTACTCTCAGTTATGAGTAACGTCTTATCTTATATAAGGTTATTGGCATTATCCTTAGCTCATATCGCTTTATTATTCGCGATAAATCAAATGAGTAATTTGATCCAAGGAGTAGGTATTGGATTTGATCTAATTAAGATAATTGGGTTACTATTTGGTAATTTTGTAGTAATCATTATTGAAGGATTATTAGTATTTATTAATACTATGAGGTTACACTTTTATGAATTC
>JBHLLI010000017.1:0-46376 GCA_048885765.1 Candidatus Hermodarchaeota archaeon | reverse complement strand
AAAAACTTTCCTTTAACTTTAGTATTTAAATCATTCAAAATCATGTTTGAAAAGTAGGTGATCTGAATTCAAAAAAACGTATAGCATGGTGATAATATGGAGAGGAGCACAAAATAAGGGAATAAAAAATAAATAATATTAATTTATAAGTAAATTATCTAAAAACGATTTTACCTGATTGTTAGCAGGCTTTCCGTGATTAAATAGGCCGTTCAGATACCCATTTAGAAAGACTTTAATTTCTGAGTTAAGATCTTTAATATCTACATAACTATATTTTGTCTTTAATTTCGTTCCATCAACTACTGGTTTTATGTGCTTTTCAATTAAATTTAATGTAAAATTCACCACCGCGGTATTAACTTTTTCTTTATCACCTTTAGATAACTCATAATTACCTTGTATTGTCTGCTCTCTAATTTCATTTAATTCGAGCAACATATTTTCTAAATCAGGTAATAACTTTAACAATTTAATTTTAGTAGGCAAATCCTTATCAATATCATTTGGAAGTTGAGCATTACAGTATTTTTCCAAATTAGCATAAAATCTTACTAAAAGCTTAAAAGTATCCTCAATTTCATACATATTCTCCCAAATATTAAGATCTATTCCTTTAAGAGATTTAGTGATACTATGTTTAACTTGCTCAGAAACTCCAGACAAATATTGTGAATAATCCTCAAATGGAAACCCAAAGTAGTAATTATTATATTTTTCTTTAATCTCTTTAGAACTAACTGCTGGAGATTGAATTTTTTCTTTCTTAACAATTTCTTTAACAAATTTCATGATATAATTACAGCTTGGGCAATATGTAATCCAAGAACCAAGAATTACTTCAGTTGGTTTAACACCACTTGAACTTATATACCCATTAAATCCTGATAGTAATTTTCCATCAGAAGAAAAAGTAGCTTCCTCTGGGTAAAATGTTCTAGGAATGAATTTATTGCTACATAAAGGGCATTTTAGCTTTTCTTTTTTACTCATGTCTCTCTAAGCTATATTTTTAATTTTCCTATAATTGATTATACAATATCACATATTTTAGTAGAAGTTGTAATATAAATACGAGAATAATATCTAGACCATATTCTTTAAAATCATCCCAAATCTAAAAGTACAAAAAAAATTGAATATTCAAATTTAACACTTAGTAAGTATTATAATTAAATTGGTAAAGTAAAATGTCAGATGATATCGTATTTATTGATTCAAAAATCCTTGAAAGTTTCATGAGAGATGTTTTTATAGGATTAGGTGTTCCAAAAGAGGATGCTGAAATTATTGCGGATGTATTGATTACTTCGGATTTAAGAGGTATAGAATCTCACGGAGTTCAAAGATGTAAGATGTATTATGATCGTATAAAGCAAGGGATTTATGAAGCAAAAACCAAAATTGATGTTATAAAAGAAGGTCCCACCACAGCCCTATTGGATGGAAATTGCGGAATGGGGCATGTTATTGCCTATAAAGCAATGAAAATGGCAATTGAAAAAGCAAAAAAATATGGATTAGGTGCTGTAGCTGTTAGAAATTCTACTCATTTTGGTATTGCAGGATACTATTCTCTTATGGCTATAAAAGAAGGGATGATCGGAATGACTGTGACTAACGCTAGACCATCTATTCCACCAACATTTGGGTGTGAACCCATGTTAGGTACAAACCCCTTAACCATTGGCGCACCTACTAGTGAAAAATTCCCTTTTCTTCTTGACTGTGCTACATCTATAATTCAAAGAGGAAAAGTTGAAGTTAATGCGCGGATCAATAAACCACTTCCTGAAAATACAGTTATTGATGATAAAGGTGAAATAATGAGAGATCCAAATGAAGTATTGGAAAAAATGTTAGACAGAAAAGCATCATTACTACCATTAGGAGGTAAAGGAGAAGAAACTGCGGGATATAAAGGATATGGATATGCTACTGTGGTCGAACTCCTTTCAGCAGCTCTTCAAGAAGGAATTTTCTTAAGAGATACTCTTGGAATAGTTGAAAATGGACAGAAAAGGTTAAAAGTAGGGCATTTCTTCTTAGCAATTAATCTCGAGAATTTTTTTGGCTTAGATTCATTTAAGAAGACTGCTGGTAACATAATGAGGGATTTAAGAGAGTCTAGAAAGATTCCAGGTACTAAGAGGATCTATACAGCTGGAGAAAAGGAATATCTTGCCGAAATTGAAAGAAAAAAATCAGGAATACCTCTCAATAAAAGTTTACAAGAAGATATTATGACTATGCAAAAAGAACTCAAATTGAATAAATATAATTTTCCTTTCTCGAAATAAAATCAGCTTAAAATCATAATATTTTTAATTTTTTACAAGTTTTTTGAGATATTTACTAAATTAAAAAATTGTGGTACTTTATTATCATTTTTTTGAAAATAGAGATAATTATAATCACTTTACAAAAGAGATGATATAAATTAATCAAAAAAATCAATATAAGTTAATATTACTAATCTCTATAGCGACTGGTTTAATTTCAGTTTTTATCCTCTATTTTCTAAATCTTCCAACTATTATCCAAGCCTATAATGATATTCAAGGAATGGAATTAGTAGTTATTATTCTATTAGTGAGAATACTTATACTTTTTGGGAGTTCAGCATATACGTTTTACAAATGGTTTAAACAGGAAAAGCAGTTTCTTTCAGATCTTCCTTTCTTATTTGGGGTCTTTTTTCTTCTTTTAACGTTCGGGAAGATGATAGATCTATTCTTTGATTTCACATATCTTTACTTTCCTGAAGCTTTGAATTTACTTGTTATTAAAATTCGATACTTTATTATAATATTTACCGTGCTTCCATTGATTTATTTAAGTATAACTATGATTCTGTTTTCTCTTTCATTAAGAGAAAAATTTCAAGGTCTTAGAGAGGAATCATCTAGAAATAGGACAAGTTTAATCATTGCCATAATAGTTATTATTGTTGAATCCACCGCTGTTATAATTGTACCTAACACACTTTCAATTAGCTTTTTATTACCTGCAGTAGTTATTCCTTCTCTGTTAGTAATCGTATGGCTATTTGCCTTCTCCTATAGAAATAAGCGTCTTTCCCAGGTAAATGCATTCGTACTGATGATTGGTTTTGCAACTTATCTAATTTCTCAAATACTAAGGCCCATATTTCAACGATTGCTCGGAGAGAATACAGCCTATATAAATCTTTCAGAAATAGTTGATTTAGTTATATTTATAGTAATTTTCATTGGATTTTACTTAAAGGCAAATTATAAAAAAGATTAAAAAATTTTTTTAATATTTTATTTTTGATTTAAAGATTCAATAGATTTAGAGCCGTTTTTGCAGCACTGAATGTTTTCTAATTGGTTTAGAATGGGGAAAGATCGTGTCAATTGCTCTTGTATTATTTGACCAAATAGAAGTTCCTTCGTAGTATGAAAGGCCACGCATGAGACATGTGAGTTGTCCGATATTGTTAAGAGCAGAAAATATTCCTTTGCCATAATAACCTTTCTTCACCATAGCAGTATCAACATTTACTCTTGTTATTGGGTCTCCCCGCCACGCTTCGTAAAGGTCCGGTAAACATAGAATAATTCCCACTAATTCATCAGTATATCTATCAAAAGCCATGGGAACATAGGGTTGAATCTGTTCAAGATCGCATGATTCCCATGCTTTAATATATTCAGGAATTGTAGAATATTCTGTAAGAACAACATCAGTTTTAAGTTTATAAAAAGATTGTGGTAATTTACTATAAGCTTCGAAGAAATCTAACACACGGTTTCTACCGGAACCATCAGGCATTATTTGGTAAAATGAATTATTGGCAAGTTCTCGAATAGCATCAGTATAGTCATATAATTCTTCCAATGTTGGAAATCCCAATCGAATACTCTTATCAACTTTTTTTCCTTTATTCCATGATTGCTGAGTAACTCGAACACAAGTATATTCAGAATCATTTTTATACCCTAATCGAGTCAAATATTCAATTAATTTGGCACCAGGTTTAGTATACCCTACACCATATATAATTTGTTGATTGAATCCCATAAATTGGATCCCTAATCCCCCAAGATTTTTAGGAAAACTAATACAACCACGTATTTTTCGAATTCTGTTTTCTCTTACAAAACTTTCGCAGGCTCTAATTAGTTCCCTACAGGTTTCAAAATTGTTCGCGTGTAACCATCCGAATGTTCCACATTTTCTACTATAACTAGTATAATAGGGATCAATTTGGCAAATTACAAATCCACAGACCTCAATTTCATTATAGGCTGCAAAAATTTTAATTTTATAATTTGGAGCTTTCAATTTCTCTTCCAAATAAGATAAAAGCTCAAGTATAACAATTTTTCGTACATGAATATCTGGTACATATAATTTACTTTCTAATATTTCTCTAAATTCCGCTAAATCATAAATCTCAGTAACCACTAATCTTTTAATTTGTTGAGTAGTTTGCATCATTTCAAGATCATCAATACTAATTTTACTATAAATTCACAACTTTCCTTTTTAAAGAAAAAATTGGATCTTTTGATTTTTTCCTTTAAATATTCAAAGAAGATATCAATTATAAATTTAAAATAAGGTGATTTTATGATTGAACATCAAAATATTTGTGGAAAGTGTATTCTACCTGATGGATTTTTAGGAGTGCACTTAAACTCAGAAGGTCTTTGTGACTTTTGTACAGATCTTGACCATAAGAATTTAAATTGGTCACGAACAGAAATTAGTAATGAAAGGAGACAGAATGCTCTTAAGGACTGGAAATCTATTGAAAAACATATGCAGAATACTCATAGAAATGGACACTATGATTGCATATTAGGATATTCAGGAGGTAAAGATTCTACAGCATTACTAGATTATTTGGTTAATCAGTTGGGGCTAACTCCATTAGCAATTACTTCTGATACAGGTTTTATGACTGACATCGCAAAAGACAATATGAAAGATACCCTTAAAGAAATTCAAGTAGATCATATATTAATTGAAGATTGCATATCTACTTTCACTAAGCTATATAGATATCATTTTTTTCATCATAATTCTGATGATGTATTTTTAGCACGAAATATATGTGATTATTGTTCAGATCTAATCCATAGTATTGTAGTAAAAGAAGCAGTAAAACGAGAGATACCCTATGTATTGTTTGGTTACTCGCCTGATCAAATTTTTCGTTATTTCTATGAAATGCCAAAAGAGGAAGTCATAAAAGAATGGAAACCTGAGTCGTTATTGAATTCAATTTTTAATGATAATGATGCAAGATGGTATTTAACCGATCAAGAAATTGAGAGTGGGGTATTACCCCGAGTTTTACTTCCTTACCACGTGATTCCATATCGAGAACAAGATATCATTGAACTTGTTGAGTCAAAAAATTATATTAAAAAGGGACATGCGGATCCTTTATTAACAAACTGTAATGTGATTCATGCTGCAATGTTTTATGATCTCAACCGTTATGGTGGAATTCTTTATGCTTATCAATATGCTGAACTAGTACGTCAAAATCCAACATCAAGAAAAAAATGGTTGAGAACTCTTAAAATGATTGGCCCCTTAATTCTTGAAAACAAATTCAAAACAGCTGAAGTAAATGCCTTTTTTAGTCAAATAGGAGTATCACAAGAAGAAATGTTGAATCACATCCACCATCAATTGAAGGATAATCCTAATCGAGAGACCATTGAAAAAAATATCAATTTGTTTAAAAAACGAGGAAGAATAAAGGATGGTATACCAGCTTTGCAATAATTTTTTATTTTACTTTTTTTTTAACACTCAAACTTTTTAAAAATAATTTACTTGTTGATTTGAAGTATCTAATTCAAAGTGAGCCAGAAACAAAGTGGAATGTAAGTGATAACTATGGAAATTAACAATAACCATTCAGAAAACGGTGAAATAAAAATATAAAATCCAATCAATGTAAAAAAAGGCAAGAAAGCAGCAAAACCAAAATATTTTGGGATATTTAAATTAGATCGAATAATTATGATACCATATCCTAATAAGGAAATGGTAAAACCTCCAAATGCAATACAAGAGAAAAGATCATGCCATATCCCTGGTCCTCTATCTATACTACACACACCAACCATGATAATTCCAATACCCCCTCCAATCAAAGAATAACGAGATAATGGACATAATAAATACACCACTTTACCAGGTTCTTGTTTAGAAACGTCTAATTTCTCACAAAAGAAATAAATAAACAAGAATGTCGTGAATCCTCCAAACACACTTGAAATATCAAATAAAATTGGAAGAGGAGTCATATCGAAAGTTCCTAATTGGCTAATTGTATTTGTAATGATATTATATCCTTGACTAAAAGCAATTCCCATACTTAATAAGAGAAATATTAAATACAACGCATAACCAGTTATAATGCTTGATTTCACATAATTTAATTTGTCCCAGATCTGAAATTTTTTCTTTTTTAAAGAGATAGTTTTCTTCACTTTAGGTTTAGTACTAATAGCATATTGGATCCCCAAGATTTCTAGAAGTCTTTTTCCTTCCTCAATTAATTGAATATCCGGATTGATTTCCCCTTCAAAGTAATTAAATAAGATATAATCTTCAAAAACTCCACTTTTTTTGTTATATTTCCAACTTGGTAAGTATCCTCGAGGTTCTAAATTAAATAAATAAAATATTTTTTGATGTCCAGGATTATATGCTGATAAAAATACCTCACAATAACGTATTCCTAAATCCTTGCTACATTTCATGAATTTTTCAACAAATACATATAATTCCTCAAGAGATTCTACCTTGTAAGTGGTTTTTTCAAAGTTCTGAATTTGTGGAGTATATATGAATTCAAAAAAGGAAGTAGAGCCATCAAAAGTAAATCGGATAGTCTCATAACCAAACTTATCTCTAGTAATGTTGCTTGAAAAGGTTTTTCTTAACTGTTTAATAGTTCTAAAATTAAGTTCAAGTTCAGAATTATCAAATTTACAAGCACCAAGGTTGTATCTTTGAGTAGAATATAAGAAACAATTAGCAACTTCAGGAATGACCACAGGAGTATTATTACTTCGCATAGTAGTGATAGCTCTTTCATCATAGCAGATATGTAATATATCTGATTCTACTTTTCCTAAGAAAATATCTTTATTTGGATAAAATGCCAAAGGTCGTATTCCTCCAATTGAGAGAGCGAATTGAGATTTGGCATGAGCAGTACGATTTTCACAATACCATCGGAAAATTTTATCCTTATATTTACTATACATTCCAATATATGAACCAATTACAGCTTTAATAACATCCACATTACCTTGATATTGCTTTTTAAGCATTAATCCTCTAATGTAGCCCATTTTATCTTCAAAGTCAAGAACAAAAGTAAAACACCCCATTGTACTATTATGGATATCCTTAAACACAACCCAATCACAGTTCGGGCTTTTTATCATCTTTTGTACTTCCTGGATGTCTTCCATCTCTTTATATGGGTATGTTCCATTATATAATTCATTATAGATCTCAACAATTTCAAATGCATCTTTAGGTTGAGCAAGTTTTAATATTGGATTTTTTTTGTCTGCTTTAGTTTTATGCTTAATTTCAAAATTAAGATGCATACCGTCGTTAATACTGAGAATCTCTAAATTTTCAAAAGGTTTCAAAAACTGGCTAGTAGAATTAGGGAATGAGTCATCTATAGAAATAACTAATTCTGTGGTTAATTCTTCTGATATCATAGTATGTAATTATCTCTTATTGATCCCAAATCTTAGAGTATTGATGTGGTTTAACTAAAATTTTGACCTTAGTATTTAAATAAAAAAGAAGAAGGTTGAAAGTTTTTTTTTCCTTTATATACCAGTTTTATATATCAAATTTTTCTTTCAAATTTATATAAATATTATTTACTTTAAATCCGATTTCTTCAAGCAAATTATTTTTCTCATTTAATTCTTCTAATAATGAGGATGAATTATTTAAATCTGTAAAAGAGGTTAATTTCTTTTCAGTTAAGCTCTGTTTTAGATAAAACGGAAAAAACTCGATTAATTCCTCTATAAGCCTAATTCTTAATTCTATAATTTGCTTTCTTAAATCTTTTGGAGTAAGATAACCAGTAGCTACCTTTTCAATTCCCTTTTTTAAAACTGTTAATTGTGTTTCATTGAAAACAATTTTTTCTAATATTTCATAAAGAAAATCTTTTTTCTGTTCACCTATTATTGCCATTCCCCTCATATATATAGTGTTGAATTTTTACAAAGAAATTATATATAAATTGATATACTTCTTTAGCCAAAGATTCTAAATTGTTAGTTTCTAAATTTATTACCTTGTACTGTTCTATATAGTCTAAGAGTTCTTGATTTGTTAAAGAAAAATCTGTGATACCTCCCAAAAAGGTTAAGAACTTATCTAAAGTATCAGAAGATATCGGGCTTTCTATATTATAATATTGCTTGAGCACATTCAGTAAAAATTTTTTAATTAAACCATGCTCTATTTTTAGTGCGCTCTTATATTCTCCTCGGTTAATATAACTGTAAATTTTAAATATATCATAGTTAAAATCACTAAACTCGCGCATTATTGCATCTTTTAAGTTTTGTTGCTGAACAATATATTTTCGAGGTTTTTCTTGAAATATATTGGCTAAATCTGATTTTTTTGTAGTTTTTTCCAATATTTCAACATTAATATCTGTTTGTACTTTCCCTTTGGTTTTATAATAATCATTTAATGCCTCTTGGTACCTCTCACCTACAGAATATGAAGTTCTTAAGGCTTCTGAACCACTTGCTCTTCGTGGGTGGTTTTCGATTAAATATCCATGTTTAATTAATATATTCAGTAGTTCATCTCTAATTCTTTTAAGGTGTTCTTTTTTACTAGTTTTTTGAGATGCTTTAGGATAAATTATTTCTTTTAATTGAGACTTAAGCTTATGTTTATAGAGATTTCCAATCTGATCGATAGTTTGGATCTCCTCTAAAAATTTTATCACCTCATCTAAATAAACAATATAATGTCCCAAATCTATCTCAAACAACATTTTTTTTGCTTGCTCTAATATTCTTCTTTCTGTGCATCTTAAATCAAATCCTTGATGTTCCATATATTTCACTATTTTATCGTATGGAAGTTGCTTTCTTCCATCTATATCTTCCCAATCTATTAAAGCTGGAAATGGCTGATCGATATCTTCTCTTCGAATTAAAACTTCATTATCTTTCATATTTTTGAGGTATCTTATCTGGTATGTTTGATTACGAGAACGTGTATAGTAACCAATTCCTTCAAGTTCTTGTAAATTCATTAGATTGCGTAGCATGGACACATCTCTGGTATCTGTGGTTTTCAGGGTGATGATGTTATTAAAATAAAGCAAAAAGTTTGCATGTAGATAATGTATTTGATTTGCTGATAGAATAAGTCCGAAATTGTTGTCTAATAATGGTTTTAAAAAGAGATCCACTTTATCGTAATTCCGTTTTAAATCTAGGAAGTAAGAATCAAAGAAAAGATCTATATTTGGAATAAAAATAAATTTCTCATAATAATCTCCTTCATTTTTTACATAATGAATAATTTTTGCCAGAATAATGAAGGTTAGAAATAATTTCTTATTTAATTCTCTGAGGACAGATAGATCAATAATAACAGTCTTTGGATTTTGGATGAATTGATTGGCTAAGATGCTGTCTTTTTGGATACCTTGAAAGAATGTTAAATCGTCTTGGGTAAAATCTGAAAACAATGAAAGTAAAGTGTCACTAATAGGGCTTTTTTCCCATTCACTTTGGTTTTGCAAAGCCATCCGAATTGATCCTAAATCCATATCAGGATTTTTTTGGATAGTATTTCGGAACATCTCAACTGTTCGCTCATCTTTCTTAAAAGCTAATCCAAATGCATCGAATACGAATTCTAAGTAATCTGTATTATGAGGATCATAAGGAATATCTGATTTAGTAGGATCAATTATGAACGCACTTCCATATTTGAAATGTAATATATCATTTTTAAATATAGATTCCTCAAAATAACTAAATACTTTAGACCAGCTCCCTGTAAAGTCAAATATAAGAGAAGGAACTCTTGCTTCTACCAATTCTGAAACAATTTTCATAGAAATCGCATTTCTTTTTTCCGAGATCCCATGAACGATAAGCAAATTCTTTAATTGTTCAAATGTAAACCCTACAGGTATTTCAGGTTCTAAAACTTCAGTATTGATTGTGTGACCTATAGTGATATAATTTTCTAAATATAGAGGTGTATTAAATTCAGCAGCTATTTTAGTTTGAGTCCCCTTTTTAAGAATGTCAACGATTGTTGAAAGAGGATACATAGACGTTCCTTGCAGCATTACATAATTAAGATGACTGCCATTTAACTGAAATAAGTTGTTCTTTAAGGTTGAAAACAAATATCCTGAAATTAGATTTCTTGCTTTTAAATCTTCAAATTCATAGCCCTGAAAGTTAATATTATAAGCACCTCTTAGTGCATCAATTTTAGTAACTAATTCATCTTCCATTTCGGAAAATATGACATTTTCAAGAACATTAACGAATCTATAGCTATTTATTGTCATGGATAGCATACTATACCACATTCCATATCGGTAACTTAACCAACGTTCAGCTTGAATTGCGTCTTTAATTTTTGTTTCTTCTCTCCAAAGCATTAATTTTTTTTGTTTTTCATTAAGATATTTCAAACCTTTTTTATAGAACTCATAATAATCAATGGGTTGGTTTTTTAATGTATAACTAAATGATATCTTGTGATTATTTAGACTTTCAATGAATTTGCCTAGGAGACAAAAAGGAGTTTGGTAAGCATACTTGAGATTAACCATCTTTATCCCAATAAGAACTTGATTGTTAATATGAACAAATAGAGAATAAGGAAACTCTCTAATATGATAAAAAAGTACATTCTTGAATGGATTTATTATTAAAATATCATCATCTTGTAATAATTTTGATTTTGTAAATTGAAATAATAATAACCTCCACCACACCATTACCAATATTATGATAAAGCCCAAATTGATGAAAATGATGTATAAAACAAATAATTTAATAGAAAAAAAAACGAAGTCAAAATATATTACCAAAGTAGTGAAAAATAAGAATTTAGCCAGAAAGTTGGGTTTAAATTCTTTCAAATTTTCTTTTTTACTTTCAATATTATTTTGTTGAGAATTATCTAGAACAAAAATGGTTCTTAGGGCATTAATCAAGGAATTTCCTATAAGAATTTTCACTTTAAAGTGGTGAAAATTACTAACAAGATTACTTTTGAGATCTGTAGAGTGTTTTTTGATAAAATATTGTAAAAGATCCAATTTATGGTTGGTAAGTAATCCATTTGTATCATAAAATATTGAAAAGTAGATCATTGCTTCTCTAGAATCCAAAGAACTCATGGCAATCTCTTTCGATTTATTTTCTTGGAATGTAGAAATGATAGGTTTTTGAACGATTTGATATGAATATGATAACCTTAAATTTTTAGAACTTAACGCTTTTATAAACTGATGAATAGCAGAATGAACATTTTCAGGAATCACAGTTATCTGAAAAATTCGGATAGCCATGTGAATTGAATCTCTTCTGTTAGTAAGATATAACGTAGCAGAATCTTTTTTGTTATACCAAAAAACAATATCCTCAAAAGGATTAAAAGAAACCTTGTTTCTAAATGTAAATGGTATTAAATATTTCAATGTATAGATCTCATCGTAAAACACCACGATAAATAATATCCCACATAGAAGGCCACTAATAATTGAAATAATTAGTTGCTGACTTAAAATATACATCGAAATAATAATAAAGAGAGACAAGATTAGTAAAAAGGTGGTTTTTAATAACGATAATGAATTATTCGTATCTTTAAATGATGGATTTGTGCTCCATATTCTTAAATATTTTTTCTTTTCTTCTGTCTCCTCGATTACCGTATATTTATTTCTATTATTATCCTTATCTAAATTATTAATTCCTGATATAGATTCAGATGTGTAGTCTTTTGTCATATTACACTTTCTCCCTTCTAAATAATTTTATATATATGAATATTAATAGAATTGCCCCCCCAAAGAAAAATAATGTCCAAGAGCTTAATTCACTTGAAGAAACTGGTATTATACTTAATTCTAAGAGAATTACGATACCTACCGAGGCAAGCAATATAATCAACCCAATAATAAAATACCCATAAATGTTTTCGATTGAATTTTGATATCGTATATTGTCCTTAAGCGCTCCATGAATTGTTATTTTTCCTTTTCTGTCTTTTGTGAGTGAATTTTTTATAGACCGCAAATAAATAGCTGTCTCGAATTGCTGACTATCTAATCTTTGTTGAAGATTTTTTTGAAGCTTTAATTCACGTTCTCTTATTTTTTGTAGAATTAATGGGCGTAAATCACTAGAATGCCTTTTTTTTCGCTTATGTTTGGGAGAAAGAAAAGAAAAAACATCCAACTTGGAAGAATCTATGAAATTATCATATTCCAAACCTTTATGAAGATTGAGTACATCCAGTTTTCTTAATTCATAATAGATCTGGAATATTGTTTTAATATAGTCATAAGGTATATCTCCTCTACTTTTAAGGAAAAGTGCTTCACACTCTCTTATAGTTTCTATATGTTTTGAGTTAAAGATAGGAATTTTCAAATTCTTTTGGAAAATTTCATTTATCAATTCCATATACTCAAAAATCTTTTCTCCTGAAATTCTATTTCGTGGCCTTACTCCAAGATGAATACCAATTTCATTAACTTTATTACTGGTCAAAATAAAACTCACGACTGCCAGCTTTCTATAATTTTTAGTTTCTTTACATACCTGGATTAAATTCTTCAGTTTAGCATCGACTATTTGAAAATTCAATTTTTCCCCTCTATAAATGTTGTTAAAATATTATTGATATCCTCTTTGGGAGTTTTAGAATCAAAATCTTGATTTAATTCTTCCTCAGCAATATATTGATCCAAATCAAGTAACTCTTGAGAGTCTTGAATCATTCTATGAAAGATTTTATTAGGAGCACGTTCTTGTTGTATGAATTTGCTTACTGTTTTAAAATAAAAAACAGAGTAGGGAAAAATTAGTGGAAATGAGATTAATTGTAAAATATAACTTGGACCTATTGCATACCATTTAATAAGTCCTGCATCATAATTTCTCACATTTAAAAGAGGATAATAAAGTTCGTTTGGTATTAAATACATTACAGGGCACATTATCAAATAATATGCTACTAATAAAAGTAAAAATCCATTAACATAACCATACTTATTATAAGATTTAATATTTTTAGCTTGATCAACGTTTTTAAGAATAACAATATATCCGGAAGCTACCAATACTATAATTAATAAAATATTAATAATAAAAGGAATTGAACTATTCACTGGTTTCAATGCTTCATTAAGAGGAGCATTATCAGAAAAAGGAGTTATCCATCCAGAAAAAAAATGATAACTCCAGGATACTAAGAGTTCATTATCAAAATTGTAGATCTGAAATGAATACCATTCCAAAAATAGTGAAAAAAAAAGCAAAACAAGGCCAATAAAATATATTGTTCTAAAACTATGAGTGATTTTACTCCTCATTTCTTAATCCTCCAAAAATGAGCTATATTTTTCTACTATTTTGTTTTTGAGTGGAGACTCTTTTAACTCTTCTGACTGAGGTGGGGTTTCTTTTTCGAAAAGCTGAGAATCATCTATTTTTTTCTTGTTTAACTTATTTCTAAGAAAATTTTCAGCATTTTTCTGTTCTATTCTATTTACTATGTCAAATTCATTATTTTTTTCAATACACTCATAAACAAACTGTTCCATGAATCTTGGACTTATCTCTTCATTGATTAAAATAAGATTTGTCTCATTAAAATCTAATTTTCTTAGGTAATAAGGTGTGGAAAATTCACGTTTTAATTCTGATTTTTGATTGTAGAGTTTTAAATAAATATATCCAATTGCGACAATGTAAAGCGAAATTACTCCATAACCTAGATTAATTAAGAATGATAAGATTGAATACCATTGGAATAGCAAGACTAATAGAAATCCAAATCCATAGAGCATAAACGGTGCAGAATACTTTCGTAAATCTCCTATAAATTTATTATTTGCTTCGCAATTGAGAGCCAATGCGTTTTTTTGCTCACTATATGTTTCGATTAAAAAATATTTTTGATCTATATAATGCAAGAAATCTTGTAATTGGGTTTGGTTTAAAATATGTAAATTTATTTGTTTGTAGTACGCAAAAGGAATTAGTTTTTCAGTAAATCCTACATTGTTGTGGCAAAGTAAAAGGGGTTCAATTAAGATTTTATATTGAATTGGACCAGATCTAAAGAAAAGATTCTTTTGGGTGATGGTTTTTTCAAGGAAAATATTTATTTTCAAGTATTTTGATAAAAACCTAAAAAAACTCCCCTTATTCAATAGATCTTCGTTAATTATATTTAAAGAAGTTGAAATAGCTTTTATGTATGATTGGGATAATCTTTCAAATCGAAAATCCTTTTCAGAGGAATTTTCTAAAGATCTATATTTAATAATATTACTTGAAGTAATTATCGAACCTTTCAGAGAGCTTATTTTGATTGGAATAATATATATTAATTCTAAGAATTTATTTACTTGAACAAGTTTTATTGCTAATAGATCAATCCCAGTAAATAGCTTTCTTAGGTCAGGGATCTTTTTAATGATAACAAATTCAGATAATTCAAGTGTTTTACTAGTTTCAGAAATAATTTCCTGTAAATGTGATGGATCCATAGTCTCTTTATACATAGAGTCTTGTTCTTGTATTTTAAGATTGGATTGTCGTATTAATTCTGGTGAAACTACCAACGATTCCTTTGAGTTTGGTTCTCCTAATCCTCTTAGCTCCTCTAATTCAACTTTATTTTCCGAATTATAATAATTTTCAATTAATTCATCTTCCTCTTCAATTTCTTCCTCAATATCATCTTCAAAATTATCGTCAGTATTTATGTAGTTATTTAGATTATCATCTACTCTCTCAAGCTCAGAACCATCCAATTCTGGGGAATACCATTTTTCAGTATCTGGTCTCTCAAATTTTTCGTCAAACCATTTATTAGGTTCTTGCTTTGAGTTTGATTCTTCCGTTGTGCCTAAATTTTCTTCAGAGACTTTCACATCTGAAAAATCGTTTAATTTTTTCATTCCAACATGTTTTTTTGCATTATCTATAAATTTCTGAGCAGTTGCTA
This sequence comes from Candidatus Hermodarchaeota archaeon, assembly GCA_048885765.1. GTDB lineage: Archaea > Asgardarchaeota > Lokiarchaeia > Sigyniarchaeales > SOKP01 > Loki-b32. The sequence continues at coordinate 31,094 of JBHLLI010000017.1, read as the reverse complement.
ACCCAATACCATTAATCTGTGCTATTTTTTGTGGGGATGAATCTGCTAAATCTGAAATAGAATTAATGCCAATGGATGCAAGTTTTTCGGCAACCTTGAGACCAACACCATTCACGATTGTAAGGGATTCTTTTTTAATACTTGGAACTAATGATTGAAGTTGAGAAACATTTGAATTAAACGTATCAAATTTGGTCACCCAATCTCCTTTATTTTGTAATATTGCTTGCTTAAGACCACTTTTAGATATTTTAAGTGCTTGGTCTACATCATTTGCTTGAAAGGCCTCTTGAGCCATTTTGTAATAAAATTTTAAATCTGATTTTCTTTGCATTAAACCTTCTTGAGTATCTGTCATACGTATCGTGAAAGCTCAGAATATGGAACTGTTTGTATTTAAAGAATAAATAATGATATTGGTATTTAAAGAAAAAATTGAAGGGAAAGAAATTTATCTTGATAATTCTTTTAATTTTTTTTCTTTAAATTGAATCATTTTTAACAGTAGTTAAGTGAACAGAGAATATCAAGTGATTTATTATTGGTTATAGTTTTTGGAAAAATTAGGGATGTTAAGCAAGTTAAACATAAATTGCAAAGAGTGGTGTGTCCCTTATGTAAAAGCAAGATTATACTTGGTGTTGAGACCCAATTTACAAAAAAAATAAGCACAGATATCTATTTTCCACATATCCATCTGCATGGAGATCCCATTCATGCCTTAATTTGTTATATTAATTCAGAGTTAAAATTAAGAAACTTAGGAGTTATCGAAAGCATAGAGGTTTCTAGAGATTCACAAACTTTTCGAGAACTCATGAAAAAATGGACAAATCCATATTAATATTATCTTAGGTGACTTTTGATAACATTAACAGATTTTACAGATAAGATTAAAAAAAAAGACATAGATAACAACCCTGAAAGAGAGATATTTAAATACGTATCTGATAAGCGTATTCTACGTGTTCTTTTTGAAGGCAAAATCTTTGACTTACGGCAAATTCAAATAGATAGTATAAAAAAAGGATTGTTCTTTAGGAAATCTTTCTTAATATGTGCTCCTTCTGGAAGTGGTAAGACTTTAATTGGTGAATTATGTGCTATAAATAATATATTTCAAAAATTTGGTAAATCCATCTATTTAGTTCCTTATAAAGCGTTAGCTACAGAAAAGTATTCACACTTTAAAAAAAGCTATAGTAGGTTTGGTATAAAAATTGAACTCTCTATTGGTGATTATGATGTGGATGATTCTAAGTTAGAAAAAGCAGATTTAATAGTGACTACCTATGAAAAAATGGATTCAATTCTTAGAAATTTTTATGATAAAGAATGGATTTTTGATATATCAACAATAATTATTGATGAAATTCATATTATTAGTGAATCTGATCGAGGCCCTAGGTTAGAATCCTTAATAGTCAGGTTAAATGAATTCCTTCATAATCCACAAATAATAGGGCTTTCTGCAACCATAGCCAACGCAGAATTTTTTAATTCATGGTTATCTTCACTTGGAAATAAGACAACTTTAATTAAATCAGATAGTCGTCCTGTTCCACTTCACTATAAAATTGAAATTACTCAAAATAAAGACTCAACTATCAAAAAATTTGTTAAATCCACCCTTGAAAAAAATGGGCAACTACTTATCTTTGTAAACCGCCGTAAAGCAGCACAGAAGGCAGCAGAAAACATTAAAATTTTAATAAAAAAATACCTTGAAGAGAATGAATTAAATGTTTGCAAATCACTAGAAAAAAGATTATCCTCTATTAAAGGTGGTCATCGTGATTTAAAAAAAGTCGTAAAGTGTGGTGTTGCATTTCATCATGCAGGACTCCTTCCAAAAGAGAGGAAAATTATTGAAGATAATTTTAGAAAACGTATAATTAAAGTAATATGCTGTACAACGACTCTTTCAGCTGGTATAAATACACCTGCCCGTGTAGTTATCTTAAAAGACTTTAAGAAGTATGTGACATCAGGGCATAATATCAAAAATTTTTGTGGTTATTTCGAAAATGGAGATGGTTTTTCTTATTTTAAGCCATTTTCCGCAAATGAAGTATTTCAGATATTAGGGAGAGCTGGAAGACCTGGTCTTGATTCTGTCGGGTATGGTATAATTTTAGTTAGAGATATTGATGAGAAAATATGGGTGGAAGATTATTTTTTCCAAAATCATGTACTTAAAGATATATCAATTCCAAGATATAATGATCTCACTTCAGGATTAAATAAGATCAACACTCTAAAGGAACAAGTATTACTGAGAATATATGAGGAAAAGAAGATTACCTTAGAACAACTTAAGCAATTTTTCGAGAAGACATTTTTCTGGTATGGAATTAAAAGTAAAATGAAGGAACAGAAGATCCCCATCGAACAATTGCTTATGATAAAAGAAATTACCCCAATTAACATTTTAAAGCTTCATACTGATGTTAATATAGTAAGAGAGTTAAAAGAGAGTAATTACCAAGTTAAATTAACAAATCTTAATGATTCAAACATATCCGGGTATGTAAAGACTTCATTTGGGGTATATTATTGCCAATTCGATATTGAAGCTGGTATTCAGTGTACTTGTGGCTTTAAAAATGGTCTTTCTGATAATTTTGCAAATGATGAGTTTTCTTTCGAGTTTTGTAAACATATAACATCATTTTTACTCTATTTAATCCAACTCCCTGACCCGAAATTTCAGAAATATGTTGATTCTATTGTTCCAAAATCTGTGAAAAATCAATATATCTTGTCTTATCTGTTTGAGAAAGGATTAATTATGAAAGATGAAAATGGGTTAATTAAATGTTCTCATTTTGGCAAATTAATTATAAGATTATATTTATATCCTGTGTCGGGTGTAATGATTAGATTTAAACTAGAATATGTTGAAATTAATACATTTCATGATTTAATTAAAGAATCTTTTGATATACTTAAAGCAGAATCCCGAGTAAAAGATTATAAAATGTTACAACCCATTTTAGAATGGGCGGATGAAGAACTAATAGACCATATATTAGAGAAATATAATATAATGGCAGGAGATCTATTTTCTGTAAGAGATAATTTAGAAAGAATCATTACCTTTATTGGCATCATTGCTACCAATTTAAGTACAAATGGGATTGATCTCCAGGACAAGTTAACTAGAGTTGCTGAAATGTGTGAAACTCTAAAAATTCGACTACACTATGGCATCCATGAAGAATTGTTTGATTTAGTCTTACGACTTCATGACGTAGCTCGTATAAGAGCGAGAATTTTATATAAAGCCGGATATCATACAGCTACACAGGTTAAAAAGGAAAATCCTTATGTCCTTAATCAGAAAACTGGATTGGGAATAAACTTATGTAAAAAAATTATTAGAGATAAGAAATCAAAATAATAGAAAAAGCTACTGAATATGGATTCTAAAAGTTATAGGAAAGACGATATAAGACTAAAAAATATAGAGCCTTCAGAAAGAAGTTTAGAGAATTCTGAAGAGAAATCATTAGAAAAAGTAGAAAAGAACATTGAAAGTTTATGTGACGAAAATCTTACAACTCTTAAAAAAATCCATGCTATCTTAATTAACTGTATTAATCTTTCCAAACAAAAAAAGCTAGAATTTTGTGAAAGTGAAAGATTTTTTATGAAATTGTACCTCAAAAAGCTACAGAATAAAAATGAAAAATAGTAATGTACTTAAGAGCTTATAAATTCATTTCTTAACTGAGAAAATTTTTTTATTGAATATATAAAGATTACAATTTTGAACAATTGTATTGATATAATATAACTGGAAGTTATTCCATTTGCAATATGATTCCAATCAACTCCAGAGGACAATATTGATTGAATTAAATACTGTATATTGATTATATTAGAATAGAATGAAGAGATCATAAATGGTATCTCAATTAATACTATAAAAAATATTAATATCCCTGAGGTTTGAGTTAGTTCGAAACCGAAATATCTTAAATTAACAAAATCTTCTTCTTTTTCCTCTTTAATTTCACTATTCATATCTCTAGATTTAACACAAATAGAAAGAGTGTATATAGATATGGCTAAAATAATTAATCTTACAGGAATATATAATATGGATCTTATTACCATCTCAGAGAGATATCCATATATTTGAAGTATCATAATAAGACTATATATTGACAGAAGTAAGGTACCTCCTTCTATTACCTGAATTAAAGCTAAAAAAAATAGAAATACTTTTGATGTGGGACCTAATCTAACCCCAAACCATTTATGTTTACCTGATTGAGAGTTCCTTTTCAAATTAATTTCACTCATTAAACTCAACTTTTTCCTTGTATTTTTCTTTAAAATTTTTCAATTGTAGTATTAATATTATCTGTTGATATTTTTCTTTACTTGAGCAAATTTTACTATTGAATATGAATATATAACTAATTTCGTAATTAAAGCACTTAACAATTGAGAAATACCTAATAATCCTAGCATTCTAATCCAATTTCCTCCATATAACAAAGATTGAATATAGTCTCTTAAAAGGATTACATAAAAGTAGAGTGAAGGTATCACAGAAGGTATTCCTATTAATGCAACAAAACATATAATTATTCCAGACTTTTGAGATAATAATAAACCAAACAATTTAGTAGTCTGAAAAGAAGCATCATAGCTATCTTCAAATTCTTTTTCTACTTTTTTGAATTTAATGCATATAGACAAAGTATAACAGAAAATAGGTAAAAGAATTATACGCGGTAACATCATAATTATTTCCCTTAATATACTCTCGATAGGCATCCCATAATAAATAAATTCAATAATCCCAATTATTGATAACAATAATGCCGGTGTCTCTATTACACCAATTAAGGCGAAGTAGAAGAGTATTATCTTAGATGTTTCTCCTAATCTAATACCAAACCATTTAGTATTATCTAACATAATGTTATTCTTCATTTTGATTTCGCTCAAAAAGATTATTTTCTTATATTTATCATTCTGACATCCCTTTTAAGTCTTTTTTACCAGTTGAACTCAGAAATTATGAAAATAAAAACTTCAATTTTATTCCAATGGATTTTTTAAAAAGACAATTATGTGTCTTATATAGATAAAATAAAAAATTATGAAAAGGTTTTAATTATGAGTTCTCAATCTGTAGAAAAAACGGAAATAATTATCCTGAGTTTTGATAATTACCAAGAGGACTCTATAGATTTTAAAAAGATCCTAATCCCTTTTTCTAAGTTTGGCATATCTAAAACTCTAGAATATATCTATGAAGGGTTTGAAAAGATTATCTTCAAAGAAAGGCATCCCTGTTATAAATCTATTCTTTTAGATGAGTTTGCTGAATAATTGATAATAAATAAAGAAAAATCACAAAATCTCTTACGACTAAATATTTTTCTTTAAATAATTTAGATTCTATCCTATATTAAAAGGTGAGAAAAGCATGAGTTCAAAATCAACAGATAAAAAATATCAAAAAATACCTATTCACGATTTAGAAGAACCTCTCAAATTAAATAATGTGATAATACCATTTTCAAAATTTTCTAATTCTGAAGTGTTTATCTACTATGGATATGAAAAAATGCCGTTTTCTGAAAGACATCCTATTTTTCAAGCAATCTTAAAAAGAGAATTTATAGAAAGTATTAAAAAATTAACGAACAACTCGAAAAACTAGACTTAATTTTAATGTTTTCAAACCTTCTTTTTATAAAAGAATTCACTATCTTTTCGAATTAAGCTTCCTTGTTTTTGAAGTTTTCTTGTTAGCAATTTCACTTCTGGATGGGGAATTCCATAATTTTCTGCCATGATTTCAATAATGTAGTAAGGAAACGAATTATAGGATTCAGAAATATTAGAAAGCATTTGCTTAAATCTTTCTAAATAATCCTCATTATCAGAATAGCCATTCACAATAATGTCTTGACGTTTTGGCATTCCAGCAATTATAAAATCCCCTGATGTTCTAAACTCTGGTTCTGATCCTAATTCTTTTATTGCAATTTCATTTTGTTTCTGTTTCACTAATTCAACTACTTTTGAAATACCCTTTACAACTTTACCATAATTCCTGATTTTGCTCACTTTTTGCGTATAACCACATCTAACGCATTTCTTAGATTTCTGTATAGTTTTCACATAGGTATATTGCCTGCATCTTTCACATCGAAATAATATGTAGGGTGTTGTATCTCTTTCCCAAACTTTATCTTCCATGCTTTAATTCTCCACTTGTGGATTTTCTAATATGTTTTTTACAATAAAATATAATTCTTCATCATTATCAATACAAATTGCTTGTAGATTATGTTGTTTGGCAAATTCTTGTATTTTTCTTTCAATAACTCTTTTTTCTCCTTCAATAGTTTCAGAAAAGTCTATAAAATCAAAAATTATAATAAGAAGTGAAGATATTTGCTTGAAGTCATCAATTTCTGCTAAGAAATCATCTGTTTCGAACATTTTAGGATTGTAAATCTGGATAAGTACTTTATTATGAATTACAATGTGGAGATCTGTTTCAAGAATATCATAGGAGATATTATCTCTTTGAAGCTTTTTTCTAAAACCATACTTCATTGGAAAAAATTTACTTATCTTAAGACGAGTATTTTTAGGACGAATTTTGCTTTCTGGTTTTTTTTCTATAAAATTTTGCAGTTTTGACTGATATCGCCTCATTCCTACTTTTTTTCTTACAAAATCGATTGGTATATTCTCTTTTTGAACTTTACTAATTTTACTCTTCTCTTCGATAATTGACTTTTGTACACTAAGAGGAGGAAAACTGAATGAATTCTTTAAATATTGAGGATTTTTTAATTGAAGATTCATTCTTTTCAGTTTATTCAAAGCGATTCTTAAATAAATTTCATCTCGTGTTTCTTTACTATAAAGAATGACGACTTTACCCTCTCGATGCCGAGCAGTCCTTCCTTTTCGTTGAATAAACCTAATATCTGAAGCAACCACGTCATAAAATATAACTATATCACATTCAGCAATATCTAATCCCTCTTCCCCAACATTTGTTGAGACGAGAACATTATATTGGCCATCTTTAAATTGATCTAATATTTCTATTTGTTGTTTTTGAGACATTCCTTTATCTTCAATAGATTTAGATGATTGTCCTACAAATCGCACAGCATTAATAGAAGGAATTTTTTGGAGTTTTTTTACTATGTTTCTTACCGAATTACGCAGTTTAACAAAAACTAAGATTCGTGAATTTGCGTTATTTTTAATTTCATCAAGGATGATTTTTACTAGAATATGATATTTAGGATGGATCAACTGTTCAGGAGAAAATTCAACGTTTTTTTTTAATTCTAAAAATAAACGATGTAGTCGCCCATCTGATGATAGTATTTTTGTGGCTTTAGAACTGGTTTTCTTCTTTGCGTCTCGATGAAGTTTATTAAAATAATCTAATAATACATCCAAGCCTTGTTGCTCTACTAATTCAAGCATATGAAATAATATTAAGGCTTGGGCATTAATCGATAACGCACTATATACTCCCGTTTTATCTCCATTCCCTTTTATCGAAGCTACTAATTCTGAGTTTAACTTTAGTAAATCCTTTCTTATAACTTTTTTATGTAAGTGCTCTCCCTTTACTTCTAAAAAATTAAGTTGAGAGAGATAATGTAATCTTTCTTCTAAGACATTCGTAATCAATTGGTATGCATCTTCCATTAAACTGGTTAAATCTACTCCAATTTTGTAGATATCCATTGGTTTGAGGTAGGTTTTTACATCTTCATCTTTTCGGGTTCTGATATGGATATTATCTGTAGGGATATGTAAGTTTTTACATAATATTGTAATTTTATTTTTTGAAGCTCCAGGTGAGGCAGTAAGTCCTAAAATGACCCCATCTGGGTTATGATCAATAAACTCGTCAGCAATCATAGTATAGGGATAATCTCCCGTCCCATGGTGAGCTTCATCAAAAATTACTAAAGCCGTATTGATGAGGGTATATTTTTGGTTTACCAAATCGTTTCTGAGAGTTTGAGGAGTATAAAATAATATTTGATTTTGATTAAAAATTTTTATTCGGTGATCAGGAAGTACTTTTCCAGTAAGGATCGCAAATTTATCTTCTGTAATCTTAAGAAACTTTAGGAATGTATTATAATGCTGATTTATTAATGGTCTTGTGGGGGCAAGTACAATAACTTTACTAGCATTTGGGAATCTCTCTAAGACTTTACTTGCCACAAGAACAGCAATTATGGTTTTGCCTAAACCAGTAGGGAGTACAACCAATGAATTCTTTTCAGCACAGTGCTCAGCAATTTTTACTTGATATTCTCTAATTTCTAACTCATCTGAGTTTAAAATCGATGTCCTATTTTCCAAAGTTAGTCTTGTCTCACCTATCTTTATTCACCATAAATTTATGATTTCCTATATTTATACTTTGTATCTTTTTGTTGCTTTTATTGTAGGCAATAATAATTTCTCCTAATTTTAAGCCTAGCTCAGAAGGGTACACAACTCCATTACTTTTTGTTTCAAATAAATAAGGATGTGTCTCTCGTAATTCTCTTACCTTAGTTAATAACTCAGATCCGTTTTTGAGTATATCAAATCCGTTTCCTCTCTTTACATGCTTAAAAACGTAGATAATATCATTTAATAATTCTATATGGGAACTTGAGATTTGAATCATTGCTGGGGCTTCAATTTTCTCATGTTCATATTTTCTTTCAGTTACAAGATATACTTGATTATTAGCTAGATACTTCCGTAACCGGTATTTAATAAATACCTTTTCAAATTTCTCTTGAAAATTTAACAATAAATAGATTATATCATCAGTTTGAGATTGAGGTATCTTCAAAAGTTTTACTAGTTTACTAAAATTAAATTTTCTATCATAGTGATTTTCGAATTTTCCCAAATAATCCACAATTTGGTTTATTACCATAAGTATCCTTTGAAATTGCTCTTTATTATAATGTCCAGTACTATGCGTATCTGAGGTTAAAGTCATCAAATACTAATAATATACCGATTAAATAAAAAGAAAAAATTTTGAATTAGTTATTCTCAGATTCTCTTTTTAATTTATTTAACTTCTTTGATGACACAACAAAAACAGTTCCAGGAACCGCAATAAACACTATCGTCAAAGGAATAGCAGTTATTATGTTATCATTATAATTCTTTGAAATTTCATTAATATTGATGACTATATTTTTTATATTCATGAAAGAAGTGGAAATGCCATCATCCAGATAAAATTCAAAATAATATTGTCCCATTTCAATTGGATTATAATTAATACTAAAGATACTATAATCTGATTGAATTTGATGGGATGCTTGAACTTCACCAAGAAACACGTCATCCCTATAGATTCGAACAAACGCGCTTCCTGTAGTTGTTGGATAATTCTCATTATTAGCCAAAATCGACACATTGATCATAAATAATATACCATTTAAATCAGTTTGAGAACTTAATTCATAGTTTAATGTATAATTAGTCGAAAAGGTAACAAAATGTTCTGCTTTTATTTCCAGTCCTTCATATGCTCTTAAATATCCTTCAATTGTAGGATAACTTTCTGAACTTAAGGGAATTGGGACCTCGCATACATAAGAATTGTTTGCGAGTTTTGAAAATACAAATGTTCCAATCTGTTCGCTTTCAAATTTGAAGTTAATATAATTACCAAAATCTCTTAAAACAAGGTTATATAGAGTTACTTCCATAGTATTCACACCTCCTAATGAGCATGTATCAGCGTAATGAGCTTCGATTCCAATTTGACTTGTCCGTGCCATATCACAGATCCAGAAAAATATTTCCTGGTTCAGTATTTTATTAGCAGGAGTTAAATAAAACTCATTAAATTTTCCTGAATAAAGCTCCTGAACTAAAGTATAAACTTGATAATAATCAAACTGAATATTCAAATTTAGCAATTCTGAGAGTTGATAGCAGTAATATATGTTTTCAATATTAGAATAGTTGAGATTGGTATCAATATAGTTTTTGACTTTTTGATTGTCCATATTATATAAATTAAGTACATTCAGTACATAGGCCATATAATAGGTGGTTTTTAAAATAGTCTCAACATCATTAGCATAATTAGGATTAAAATAAAGCATTGTAGGAGTTTCAATAATATTTCTATCGACATATGTATATAATGCGGACGTATCTAAACCGGTTTCATCTATACCTATCCCCAAATAGTCGCATAAAATTTGTAGACATTTGATGGCGTAATATGTATAATCACTATAAATTTTACTACTGATAACTTCAGACATATCAGGTGTATATTTTAAGAGCGAAGAGAAAGCACCAAATTTATTATAATACGCAGCATTAAGAAACTGAGTATCTACGATATCATTCACTAAATCCATTAAGTTAAAAATGCTTTCGAAATCATCTAATTTGAAAAGGTTATTCAATGTTTCTAAGGCATAGTAGGTTGATTGATGGGAGTTAATTTGAGTAATTTCATGAATGTAATTCTTCTGACTAGAGGTATAATATTCTATGGGGTGTGAACGGAACCACTCAATGAAAGTCTCATCCCGTAAAAAGCCATAAAAATACCGAGAAGCCTGAGTTGGAGGAAAATTGTTATATGAATCTTCAATAGCACTATAAAGTTCTGGGATATCCAAATCTGAAACCCGATCAAAAAAATCAAATGAACTGCTAATTGTATGGATAAGGTTAATTGAAGTATAATCATTAGAAAGATGTGAAAAACCTTTATATGATTGATAAAATAATGTTGCGTTTCCAATCTGATTTTTATCCTCATTAGTGAAATGAATGATCTTACCTGTGTTGTTCAATGACCGAATGATTTGATAAGTATCGATAAGTTCATGATGCTTTACTGTAGTTGATTGGTCCCAATTACCCAATGTATTACGATTGTTCAAAATAAACAAAGTAGTCTCGGTTCTATTAATCCCAGTGAAGCCTGTGATATTAGAAAGCTCCAAACCAATTGAGGTTGCAACGATATTCGTATAATTGACTCCATAATCTAATTCAGATACACGGAAATAATGATTATTCGAATCATAGAGATAAGCTAAAAATTGGTGGAACTCTGGCTCATTAATACTTGATACCATTCCAAACACCTCTAATGTTTTAATGGAATAGTATGAAGACAATAAGTTTGGTTCATGGTGAAAGAGTAGGGAATTCAAATTTCCCTCCTCATCGTTATTAAAACCTCCTGACATCCAACCACCCCCGCTCGGAACTTGTAGTCTGTTAGCAAAGGAAATTATGGAATCTCTTTGGGTTGAATAACCGAGCCAATCATCCATAAGGAGATCTAATGCGACCACAGCGAAATAAGTGTTATCTGCTGTGGCTATTTTAAATTCGTCTTCTAAACCTACATCATAAGGTTGGCCTATAAATCCACCACTTATAGGATTATAACAGCTCCAGATGAAATTTATCATTTCTTGAGTATCCAATAAATCTAAAGCATTCAGAATGTCTAAAGAAAGAATCGCATAGCAAGTTACTTCTAAAACAGTACTTAAAGGGAAGTATGTCTTATCAAAATCAGTATCTAAATATCTGTATGCTAATGTATCCATGAAACAAGTTGAACTACCTTCATAATAACCTATAATATATTCAATAATCTCAGATTGATTAATCTCATATAACTTACCCACGCTATTGAGCGTATACAAGGCATAATATGTAGCCTGCAATGAAGGTTCATAAATCTGGGGAAAATATCCTTTGTTATTATATTCAGAAATTTTATAATTGAAGATAGAATCTAATACATCACGATTGTCTCCCGCAGATTTTATTTGAACCCGAGAAGGAATTTCATTAAACAAATTATTTTGAGATCTGTCATAATCAGGAATGTTATTTATGAAACTGAAAAGAATAGTACCAGAAATAAAAAGGACTATGCAAACACTCAATTTAAACTGATTTTTTATTTTCATATATGAATCACATCTCTTGTATTAATTAATACTGAAAAGAAGATCCTGACCAGTCTTTATAAATAAAAAATTGGAATTGATTAATTTTTAGGAAAGACAGAGTAAAAGAAGAAAGAAGAAAAAATAAAATTTTAAACTTTAAGAAGAACAACCATGACCTCCATGTCAAGCTTTTCTTAGAGGAGGCCCCGTTGGTAGGGGATATCTATAAAGCAGAAAATCTAAAAAGGCCTCTCTCTGAGCTTTTTCAGGTTTTTTATAAGATTCATCAAATTGATAAATCGCTAAATTGATGAATATTACTGTGTTATCTTTACCTTTAATTACAAAATAACTATAATAATATTTCATATTATCAATGGCATTAAACACTCTACTCGCATTCCCAACATCTATCTCGACAATTCCAGACGCATCCTCCTCAATTTCTTTAGTTTTTAAAGGTTCTTCTTCAAAAATCCCTAATTTTTCCATAACCTGCACCAAAAGATCAGCTGATTTAATGAGGCTAATAAATCCTTCTACCCGAAATCGTTCGATTATTTTCTTTTTAACCTGTGCTTGAATTGTAGACATTCTAATCCCTAATCGATTACATATTGTACTTACAGTTACCTCTCCATTATGAGAACATAAAAGGGAGATTGAGCAGACCAATCCTGCAAGCGCATCATCTGTCGTGTCTTTTATTCCATGCCATAGTTTTTTTAAGATTTTTCGTGCTAAGTGAAAGAAATCCATTCCAAGGTCAAAATGCTGAGAAACTTCAAAAACTCTATTTAGGATATACTCTTGTCTATTACGCTCTAAATATTCAGGTATGAATTTCCTTACTTGAAGACAAAAATCATTAAACTCCTTTTTCGTAATTTTCGAAGCATTAATTAAATCAATCACATTTATAGAAATATTTCGAAGTTTAAGACAAAAGTAGATGATGATGGAAACTAATTTATCTGTATTACGAAATTTCACACCTTTTCTTAACTTTGGTCGAATCTCTTTAAATTTATTAAGAACCATTTTTTTAAGTGATTCAAATTCACTTAAATTTAATTCACTGAAGATTCTCGAGATCTCTAAGTCAGCACTCTCGATTATCGCTTGTTCATTAGGAATTATTGAATTCTGCCTGTTTAATCTATTTAACTTCTCTGAAATAGGCGATATACATCTTTCACGACTGTTTCCAATCTGAGTTTTCCCATTACCTTTCGAATGTTGAATCAATTCCTCATTATAAGGCGTAGTATATTGAAGTTTTTGAATTTCAAGAACAATTCCACATTCTCGACACACATATCCCTCTGAAGTATCAACAATATCTGCTGAACCACATATATCACATTCTAAATGAGAATCAGAAGTGGATAGCGGACTATTTTGAAGTGCTTTATAAGTTGCCATTGTTTTGATCACTATTTTTTTTAATTTCCTAAAGAATATAAGGAAGGAGTTTGCTTTTTAAACCTTTTCCTCAAAATTTGATCGATGAGAAGAAGCCTTCTTCTCTTCAAATTCAGGGGGTGGTTTTTGGGCAATTACAAAAATGTCATAATTTTTTTGATTTTATTTTACATTGACATTTTTGTCAACATAAGAAAAACGCTCACACGAAGTGAAGATAAACCAAAATTGAAAGATAAACATAAAGAAATATAGAGTTATTATGATTCTTATATGAATTTAAGAGATAGATATGGTAACCCTTTACCATTTCTATTATCACATCTTCAAAAAGCCAAATTTGTTGGCCTTTCGCTCTGAGCCTATTCTTTTTAATAATTAAAGTGATATTTTCCATATTTTAGTCTAAATTAGAATATTTAAATCCAACATTTTTTCCTTTATATTTGTAGAGTAGTATACAATTTCATGATCGAAGAACCGTTGGTCTTTCTTGGAATCTATGTGATTTCTCTTGCATTATCTAATTTTCTCTTAAGTGATAGAGCAGGAATATTAAAACCAATTGCTTTGCGATTATTTTTTATTGGAGTTATTTTTCATGAATTAGCTCATTATTTAATGAGTTTGGTTGTGGGAAGAATACCAGATAGCTTTAATATCAAATGGCGTAATGAAGATAATCAAAAAAGGTCCCCCCATGGTTCGATTTATCTTGAAAAACCTCCGAGTTTCCTTCAAGCAGTTATTATTGCTTTTGCCCCATTGTATGTCAGTACCTGGTTGATTTTTATGTTATGGTTTGGAGTAATCTTTAGTCCATATTTTAGCCCAGTATTAAAAACCATTGCAGTATTTATATGTATTTCCCTATTTTTAACAGCTTCTCCTTCAAAAGGTGATTTACAGTATGTAACCCATTCTTTTAGAAAGGACCCAACAAATTCTTGGTATCAAATTTTGTTATTATGTATCTCAACAATTATTTTATGGGTTTTCTTTATTTTCACTAGAATTTCTCTTAATTTGGATTTTTTTTATTATCTAGCTATAGCGGCTATTTATTTAATGTTAAAATTCTCATTTATTGGAATTAGAAAAATTATGGTTAAAATCCAGTCAGGAAATTTTAAGAAACCTGAACAAATCAAGTTTAATCGCTTTTCACGTCAACATTATAAACCAAAAAAACCATGGAAGGAAAAATAAGATAAAATCGAGGTTATAAATATGAAAGGGTACTGTTATATTGCGTTAATACTTGGATTTTTTATATTTTATCAGCAAAATCCTTTGTATGCCATTATTATCATTGTGTTGTTTATTGGGGTATATTTATTTTTCAAATCGAGATCTTCAGGGTCAAATCGTGGAGTATTTGGATTTTTCAGCGGAAAAAATGCTCAACAAGATAATAGAATGGATGATTTAATCACTTTAATGATGATTCAGCAATTAATGAATTCTTCCTCAGATAGTAGTGACAACCGAGTAGATAATGAAAAAAGAAAGGAACATGAACAACAAATTGATAAAATTAAACAAGAAGTTCTTGAACTGCTTGAAGAAGATTAACATGCAAACAGAATTAAACCTATTCCAAGGCATCCAAAGGTTATGTTCTCACCATAATATACTTTCTATCTCAGGTAAATCTGGAACTGGTAAAACCACTTTGGCTCTTCATCTGATAGGAAAACTTTTGACAAAAAACGATCCATTTACAGATTCATGCATATGGATTCAAGCAAGTGAGAAGTTTCCGGTCAGACGGTTAACGCAAATTTTTGAAGATTCCTCCCAAGAATCGGATTATATAAGGAATAACATATATATTATACCTCAAAAAGGGCTAATCCATACATATGAAGAACAGACTTCACTACTAAAAAAAATAATAAATCCCAAATTCAATAAACCGCCATTCCTCAAATACATCGTAATAGATAATATATCTCACCATCTGCGTTATAAAATATCTCATTATAACACACCAAAGGACATCTCATCCTTATTAGATAGCTTTTACGACACTTTACTTATGCCACTTATTATTTTTTGCAAGCGAAATGAGATTGTATTAATTTTGATTCATGAGGTTACATATAGTCCTAAACTCGAGAAGGTTAGACCTTTTTTCTACAAATTATATGATAGAATTCGGACAATTGACATCGTTTTAAGTAAAGTTAATAACGATGAAAAAAAGAATTTACTTATGAATTTTAACGGTACAAAATGGAAATTTCAATTTATTCTAAAACAAGAAGGTATTATTTTAATTTAACTTAGATTTTTTTTTCAAATCCAAATTTTCAGACTTTTATTAAATAATTTTTATATAGTGAATTACCCTAAATGATATTAATAATTTAATTAATGATTCTTATGTCAAAGGTGATAACTAAGACAGTTTTAATTATATCTGCAAGGTGAGTAAAATAAGATATGATTTGAAGAAGACAACCATGATAGTTTTGATACTGTGTGCAATATTTTTCATTTACCAAGCATTGATCAATTCAATGGTGATTTTACCATGAACACCAGAATGGACTGAGCCAATATATCTTCCTATTAACAAAGTGATTATAAGCGTTCTATTAGTAGTGGTTTATATTGTTGTTATAATCATTTTAGTGGTGGAATATATAAAGGCTAGATTTAATTAATATCGAAATGATTCCAATGAAAAAATGATAGTCATTGGATGATTGTCCTCGCAAAGGACTCGGAAATTAAAAATCAAAGATATTATTAAAAGAAAAATAAGATATCATGTCTAAAATACTATTACGATTAATTTTATTTCTGTTGGCAGTAATTTTTTATATTTTAATCATACTTAATTCTACAATGTGTGCAGGATTGAACTGTCCACGAGATGTTAGTAATGCCTTTAAAATCAGTGTATTTTATAATGCTTTTTACATTTTACTCCTGATTTTCTTATGGAAGGAGAGAAATAAAGAATAGAGGAAAATTACTAATTTTCTAGAAACATCGATATAAAAATCAATGAAAATTTCAATTAATTCAAAAGTGTAGATGATCTAGATTGAAATTTCAATTTGTTCTAAAACAAAAGGGTATAGTGTTAATTTAATCACTAAACTTAATTTCAATTTATTGTAAATCCAAATTTCTAGGTTTTTGTTAAATAAATTTTATATAATGACTTTTCTTCTTAATCGTCATAACAAATTAGAAATTTAATGATTAATATGAGAAAGGAGGTAATAAAAGGTCTTTTAATTACATTTATAATTATTTTTTTGATTATGGGTGTTGGACTAATAATTGGCTACAATATACTAGCTTGAGGACATCTACTAGTGGAGACTCCTATTCCTGCGATTATCAGTTTTTCAATTGCTGGAACTTTAATTTTAGCTTATATACTTTTTATTAGAAAAGTCAAAAGAGCATAGAAGCAATAGTTATAGAATAATTATAATCAAAACAACTGATTTATATGGCAAATACGGTAACTAAAGTAATTTTAATTATATGTGCTATGATTTTCATAATTAGTGGTATTCTTTCGATGGGGGTTCCTATGTCAAGTGGCTACGCAATCGATCCTAGATATCGAATGGTATTCAGCTTTTTATTGGTTGGAGTTTTTACTATTACTGCAATTCTAGTACACATGGAGGATAGAAGAGGATAGATCTTGAGAATTTTAAGCTTTAATCCGAGAAAAATGATTCTAATAAATAAATGGTAGTTATTGGATGATTATCCCTGTAAGGGACTCGGAAATAAATAAAATTAAACTTTCAAGTAATTTAAAAACTCAAGTTTTTACTAATCTAAATTTTTAGACTTTTATTAGGTAAGTTTTATATAGTGACTTGCCCTAAACGTTATTAATAATTTAATTATTCAATGATTTTTATGTCAAGGGTGATACCAAAAGTAATAGTAATGTTAATTATTTTTGCATTGATTTACTCAATAGCAGGTTTAAGGTTCTCAATGATCACATATGCATGAGGACATCGAATAGGGCCTGATACAACATATTCAGCAATTATCAGCTTTCTCTTAACAACAGTTTATTTTATTGTTGCAGTAATTTTATTAATTGAAGAAAAAAGAGGTTAAATATCCAGATGAAAAGCAAAAAAGTAAAAATAATTCTTTTGAGCCTTATTTGTATATTTACGGTTAGTGGTGTAGTTTTACACATACTCTCTCCGTATTACTATCCTGTTTTATCATGAAATATAAGATATCTCACGGTACCAGCGATAATTAGTGATACTATTGCAATAACCTCAATTGTAATGTACATTTCACTCCCATTAATGGAAAAGAAATAAAAAATAAAGAATAAAACAATTAGCAGATAAAGAAAAATTTCAAGGATGCTCATGTCAAATGCAGTAGCTAAAGGAATTTTAGGAGTAGTTACTTTTGTTTTCATAATTTTTGGTTTTAGTATGCTGGTGATGTCGATGCTTTCCGCATGAGGAAGTTATTTGTTATTTCCTCCTTATGTGATGTTCGCAAGTTTTATAATTGCCTGAGTTTTACTTGGTGTTATTAGAATGCTACATATGGAAGACAAAAGAAAATTGAATATTGATTAATCAATAAAAAACCGAGAAAAAGGATTCCAATGAAGAAATGATAGTCATTGGATGATTATCCCCGCAAAGGCCTCGGAAATATTAATAACAAGAAACATAAAGAAAGTGATTTTTATAACAAATAGAATAGTAAAAGGAATTTCAATAATTTTAACAGCATTTTTTATAGTTATGGGGTTATATGTTATTTTTACGGCAACGATCGCTTGAGGTCATATTTCAACTGATCCCACTTATTCAATGATAATAAGTTTTCTGTTAGCCGGAGTTTTTACAAGTATTGCAATCATCTTACATATGGAAGATAAGAGATAAAGATACAAAAAGAAGATTAAATCCGATAAAAATGATTCCAATATGTAAATGGTAATTATTGGATGATTATCCTCGCAAAGGATTCGGGTAATAAATAGAAATGAACAATAAATTAGGAAAAAAGGTTTATGTCAAATTTCTTACTTAAAGGGATTTTGCTAATATTTGCAGTATGTTTTAGTATTTTATCAGTCTCTACAGCTACTTTGTGTGTAGGGTATCCCTGCCCTCCAAATAATGCTCCCAAAGTTAGTGGAGTTTATGCTGCCATATTCATTTTGCTCCTGATATTCTTTATTTTATATAAGGATGATGATCTAGATTAGATAAATAAAATCATCGCAGCACTTCGAGAAGAACATTAGGGTCAGAAACAGATTAATCCATTTCAATTATATTATTTAATGCTACCAAGTTTACATAAACAGGTTTGAATTTTCCTTTTAATTTGACCACATCCTTTTCTGGATTATCATTTAGAAAAAATACAATATCTTGAAAATTTATAGTTATATTTTCAAATAACTCTATTAAATTTTCAAATTCTATTAAGCACATGTAAGGATTGAGTAGTTTCTTCAATTCATCATTTAATAATATAATTCTTTCAAATGATTCCGGAACATCCGCATATAAAACATGTGGAAAATAATCCAATTTGAGTGTTGGCACTAAGTTAATGATTTCTTTCAATTTAAGGCATATAGGAGGACATTGGTCTTCAATTATATTTGAAAGAGTGGTTAAATTCTTCAACCTTTTTAAGAAATCCAGTAGTTCTTGATGGTTTAATTTATAAAAATGTGATGTTTCTTCTTCTCTAACATAATCTCCAGTAATAGAAGTCCTCAATTTAGATATATAAGGAAGCTTCTTTACCAGTTTTGATATTAATCTGATTATATCCGTAATATTAATTATAATTTCTTTGATATTATTAGAAAACTGTTTTTGATTAGGAATGAGAGTATTAATTTCATGCATAATTTTATCATATCTCATCAATTGTTGGTAATGAACTTGCTTTTCAATAGTAGATGGTTGAGTTACTTGATGAAGTTTATTTAGTGTTTCGAGAATTTCATCAGCCGTATTGAAGTTTTCAATCAATGATTTAGAAATTTGAATATTATTTTTCTCAAATTCAGAGAAAGTTATATCAATTTGTTTATTATTTTGGTTAATCAATATAATCACCGATAAATTAGATTCGCTTTTAATTATCCAAGTAAAAGTAACTAAATAAATATCTCTAAATCATACTTTAGGATCGTCATCTTATTATTGTCTTAGGAATATATTATACTATAAATCCGATTAAATATATAATTAAGAATTTGTAATTAGAGATGAAAATCAACAAACTCAATATTGGATTAGGTGGAATTCTAGCTTTAATTGGATCGTTTGTTGCTATTTTAAGCATTATAATTAGCGTTTTTTTACCCGGAATGATGAGTGTGTGGAGAACTGACGCAGATATGGAACTTACTCCTGATGGTGGAATTTATCTTAATTGGTTTGGATTTTTTACTGGTACTATAGGTATCCCAGATGTAGCCTTTTATGTGTTAATGGGGGGGATTTTAATATTGCTCGGATCAGCATTTTCTATCCTTGGAGTCTTAAAAAGATCGAAATTAATTGAAATAATTGGAAGTGGATTAATATTAGTAGCTCCGATCCTCGTTATTTTCGATCTATTATTTGGTGCTCCTGATTACATTCATTCTTTCCCTATTCTAACTGGTGAAGTTCTTAGTAATTTCTTTGGAACAACTCAAGCACATGCGTTAGGAGAAGATATTCTCTTTACTTGGGGGTTATCCGTTGGATATTTTATGGTTATTGCGGGTGGAATTTTAGGACTTATAGGAGGGATGTTTTATGACCATAAACTTTCAATTAGAAAAAAAAAAGATCTCAATTAAAAAAACATTCCTAATCTTATTTTTTTGTTTAATACTTTTCGTGATTAATGATAAAAAGCATTTTAACTATCTATTATTTTAAAAATAAAACACGCTTTTTCTTAATAATAAAGAATATTTAATTCTATTTTCAGATGAAGGAGGAATAATTATCTATCCCATTTTTCACGTTGCCCTGCCTTTAATTATCACTGAAATTCCAAAAATAAAAAGATTAAGAATAAATAAAATTTCATTAATAATTGGGGCACTTCTACCTGATATTATTGATAAACCCTTATTATTTTTGGGTTTAGGGATGGGTAGGTCTTTTTCTCATAGTCTTCTATTCTTATTTGTTAGTTTTTTAATTGTTCATTTTGTCACTAAAAGAAATAAGAGTATTTCTTTAGCTTTATTCACTGGAATTACAGCCCACATGATCTTGGATCTTCCAGATGTTCCATTCTTTTATCCATTTATTTCATATGAATTTCCTATTGTTGAAGAACCTATCCTTTATTGGTTTATTAAACTATTTACAGACCCTTTTACGCTTATTACAGAAATTACTGGGATCTTATTTATCGGATATATCGTGATAAACAACAAATTATATCAAAGAAATGATCTCTCAAATTACCTAAAAGGAACTCATCAATCACTTAATTAAATATTCTCAATCTTAAGCTCGTTTTTTCTTTAAATATACTCAATATTTAAAAATTTCATGGAAATCAATTCAATAAATACAGAACCAACACCTCATTTAGTTCATGAACTGATAAAATGTGGGATTTGCAGAAATGAGATTAAACGAGGCGCTTCAATATATCAGGAGGGGCTTACTTTTGGAGTTGTATGCGAAGAGTGTTACAAAAATAATTCACAACAAGATCTTGAACTCATGGCAAACCTATTTTTAGCATATGGAGGTTACTTTGGGAAGCTAAAGCAAAATAAATTCTCTGTATATGAAACCATAAAGAAACTTATGGAGAAATTTCAACCGGGAAAAGACTTAGATTCCTTAATTGAACTAAATATTAAAATGATGCATCAGGCATTATTATATGGGGTTACCCCTCAAGAACTTATTAATGGATTAAAAATCCTCTTAAATGAGTAATTTCTTTATTTTTTCTTTTTTAATATCTCTCTATGCTATATTATCAAAGTTAAACTGAAATCTGAACAAAATGATTCCAATATAAAAAACCTAGTTATTGGATGATAATTCCCGTAAGGGTTTCAGCTTTTTTTTTAAAATATCAACAGAGAGATAGACATAAATACACGATAGTTGATAGTATAGATAAAACTCTTGTAAAAAAATGTGAAAAGAATGAAAACTGAAATTATTTTTTTATCTAGGATGACCGAACAATTACTCCATCATAGTTCAATGGAAACCAAAGAAATAAAAATCAAAAAGAAAGATTTCTTTCAAGAAGCATTGCAATATATTGAACAGCACACAGATTCAACGGGTTTTAAAATTTTAAATGTTACATCAGCCCAAGGAGGAATTGGATATTTTTTAATAAAAGAATAAAATTTCCATCTATCTTTTTTTTCTTTATATATCTTTCATATAATTATCTCTTAACAAGAAAAAGAAGAAATATAAATTTCTAAATTTGGGATTTTTTTTCTCTTTGATGTAGCTTTTTGTTGTATTTCCTTCTTTTTCTTTACTTTTTTTCTTTAAATAAGCTTATTAGATTTCTTATTTAACAAAATTTTTTAAAATGGAGTTGATATTCAAGAAGGATGGCAGATTTAGATCAAATAAAGGGAATCAATTCACGTCAGATAAAACTACTCCAAGAAAACGGGATAAGTACTGCTGAAGCATTAGCGATGAGCCCTCATTCTACTGTTGCGATTATTGACGGATTAGGAGAAAAGACTGCAAAAAAGTTAATCTGGAATGCAAGAAATGCATTAGGGATGACTGATTTTACTCCTGCGGCTAAGATTGATGATAATGTAGAATATTTTACTACAGGATCGGCTGAGTTAAATCGTATCCTGGGAGGAGGATTCCAAACTGGAAAACTCACTGAAGTTTATGGCCCATTTAAATCTGGAAAAACCGCACTGGCACACACAATTTCAGTCACAGTTCAACTACCAGAAAAAAAGGGTGGAATCAATGGTTCTGTGGCCTACATTGATACTGAAAATACATTTTCAAAAGAAAAGATCAAACGAATTGCAAAACGATTCGAACTCAATCCAAAGGATATTCTTTCTAAGATCTTCCATGCTCGAATCTATAGCTCAGATCATCAGGCTCAAATGATCCAAAAGGCAGAGACGCTCTGTAAAACTCGTGGAGTCCGCTTAATTATAATTGACAGTTTAATGGCGTTACTGAGAGCAGAATACATAGGAATCGGAAAGCTTGCTCCAAGACAAGCAGTCTTGAATAACATGATTCATGGGTTGTCCCGTATTGCCGAAACCTATAATTGTGCTGTGTTACTTACTAATCAGGTTGCTACAAAAATGATGGGAATGTTTTCAGCAGACGATGCAATCGGAGGTAATATTGTTGCTCATGGGTGTCATTTTAGGGTAATGTTTAAAACAAAAGGGTTTTCCTCAAATAACTCATTAAAACGCAGAGCAGTAATAGTAGATGCTCCAGACCTTCCTCCAGAGGAAGCTGAATTCTTTATAACCGGAGCAGGAGTTGCTGACACAGATAAGGTTGATCCTCCTGAATCACCTGGATTAGATTTTGAGATTGAAACTTTATATGAAGAGGATGATGCAGAAATTAGTGATTCCTCTTCCGAAAATGAAGAACTTGAGTTGCTTCAGGTGAAAGGAATTGGAAAGGGAACTATGGAAAACTTGCGAAATCAAGGGATCATTACTATTTCAGATTTATTAGAAGCTAATCCTGAAGAACTTTCAGCAAGTATATCTGGGGCTTCAGTAAAGACGGTAACTGAATGGCAGAATAATGCGAAGGCAATAATTAATACTTAAATTCTTATTTTTTTCATTTCTTAATACTATAGTTATCCTAATTCTTTAATTTTCAAAACATTAATAATTGGTCAACTATACATATTTTTTTTAACCTACTTTCTGTGTTTTTTAATATTAGATAATCATAATCCTTAAGGAACGAATTTGATTTGGATTAAATAAGATATATAAATATTGAAAAGTGAAAAAGAATAATGGGAACTTTGACTAAAGATGAAGTAAATTCTTTACCGACTCGATTTGATACAGTGTCCTACGGGACTTTTTTTAAGTTATGGTATGCTTTACAGAAGGCTCTTCCTCCTGATAAAAAAGACGAAATCTTGACCAAGATTGGAAGGACTATTGGAAAAGAGTTTAATGAGGAAGGTATTGAGACTATTGAAGATTTTTTGAAGAAATTACAGGAATTTCTAGAGCTAGAATGGGCAATAACCGATAATGCTAAGGTGAATATTAAAAGAGACGATGAGGGAAATGTAATTAAAATTCTTGCTTACCAAGACAGTTGTAAAATGTGTTTCGCTAATACATATTATAGGTACCATGATTACGGAAGCCCCGCTTGTATGTTTCCTCAAGTTATGATGGGAATCTTATCTAAAATGAAAAATAAGTTTGGCTTTAGAAATATGCGGTTTGAGGGCGTCCAGAAAGGTGGAGTCGGCGAGTGTGCAATGCAGTGGAATGTTAGGTAAAAAAACCATATTGAAGGATTAAATCCATTCAATCTCTTTATATTTATTTATTCCTTTTTCTAATATACTATCAATTTCTTTAAGAAGTTGAGGTGAAGTTTTATTAATATTAAAGCAGGATTTTCCCTTCAGCACTTCTCTAAGATCTGGGCTGATATCTGAGAATAAATCTGGGTGTGAATAAATTGGGGAGAAATAAAAGCTTACATAATTTTTTTGTTGAATTACACCGGCTATATACGTTGGTTGAGGCTTTTTTCCAAATAAACTCACATCTTTACTTCCATACAAATGATATCCTGGCTTTTGCTGCTTAGCTTGAGACCCAATATATTGATCTTTTGCTAGAAAGGGTTCTGAGTTCTTTTCTAAGATTTTTTTTATTTCTAAAAAGATGTCTTCGAGTTGTTCCATATTAAAAGTGATAGAAGAATAAAATATAATTCTTTGACTTTTGAAATATATACTCTTAGCATTAAAATCAAAAAGATAAAAAAATTAAATAGCTATTGGATTTTTCTTTTTTCGACTGACAATGATTAAGATAGGTATAGCTACAGCGCTTCCTACAAACACTATCATTCCTATTGTCCATGCAGTTGGGATAATTACATCCATTCCTGAAGTGTTATTTCCTGGTATATCAGGGGGTGGATCATCATCATTCGGATCGATCTCATCCGCAATCCTGTACCTTTCTACAACCGCAAAAGCGATGTTTACACAGGGAACATCACAATATATTGTTATATTCATAATATAAAGTCCTTCGACAGCTGTACCAAATCTATATACAGAGGATATTCGAAATTCAAGAGATTCATTTCTATAAATTCTATATGGTATTCCAATAGAACTTACAATATCGTGCTCCATTACTACATAACGGCTCAACTTTTTAGAGATTGGAGAGACTCTCTCAAAATAAAATTTATAATACCAATCACTTTTAAAGGTTGAGTTAAAGACAATTGTAGTTCCATTTTTGAACTTTCTCACATCATAATACTTCAATTTTTGAAGTTCATCACCAGCTATTTCATCATAAAGACATTTAAAACCTTGTTCAATTTTTATGTGAATATTGAGATTTTCTATTAGAATTGCCTTAAATATCATTGTATAATTTCCTGTGAGTGCTGTCCCAAAAGGAATAATTCGATATTCATCCTGAACCATATTTGACTCATAAGTAATTTCATATGGATCATCCTCTGGATCAAACAAAGTTATATTCAAATCACAGGTGTGAGGAGTCACCACCACAACCATAATGTCATAATAATAAGGTTTCTCGAAAAGAATGACATCGTTAAATATTAAAATTGGTTCATCCACTGTAAAATTATAAACCTTATCTGTTATTATATCGCCAATGGAACTTGTGTGAAGCGCTCCATTTTCACTTCCTTTAACAGGAAGAATAAAAAACCTTGTTAAACCCGTTAAAATACTGGATAATATAATAACTGTGATCAATATGATTATTTTAAACCGGTTAATATCCATACACCTTAAGTTCAGTAAATTCAGAGATTAGATCTTTTATTTGTTCACATTTGTCAAATGAAACACAACTAAAACAAGGCTGGTCAGTCCAAAAATATGCTTTATGGTCTTTTTTATCTATAATTAAAATTGGAAACTTACTTCTTGGACAAATTAAGGCAGAATTATTAATAGTGCCTCGTTTTGGTAATGCATAAGACATACCGCATATTTCACATTTAGCAAATCGCTTGTAATTCTGAGTTTTGAAAATAGAAATCGTACAATCACAATTTGGACATATTCCAATTTCATCTATTTTTCTCATATTAAAAATCGAATTTGTAGTAATGAATGAATATAAATAATTCTCGAATATTTAAAGAAAAAAAGTAGTTAGTTCAATTTTTTGTTTATAAAGATCCGATATTACTAATAATTACTATGATATTCGATTATTTTGATGGGATTGCAGAGGCAATAGAATTTCTAACGGCATTAGGGTCAATAATCGGTATGCTTGGTTTAATAGTAGGCATATTAGGATGGCTATTTTTGGGTCAGTTCCAGAAACATAAGATGACAGGAGTTATTATAGTCTCAATTATCTTATTGACAATTTGCGGACTTCATACAGGAATTAGATACTTCCGGATTTACTGATACTCTCTTTGCACGCAAATGTTGTATTATATCATTATTATTTTCCGATTTTCTTATTAAAAAAGATTTATATTTCCAAGTTCTAAAATAATGAAAAATGAACCCTCTTTTAATTATTATATCCAATAATAATATTAAATTTCCAAAAACGTTAATAAAATATCCAATTTTAATATGATACCTATTTATATCTTCGAGATACCAAATATATCCATAATTAAATTCTACACAGATAATTGGATAACACATCATTGGGATAACAAAAGTTAGCTCTAAGAGAGTTAATAATGTTAAATGGATGTATCTTGAATTTGGTCTACAAAGTAAAGATAAGCAATTTAATAAAAATCCACCCAAAATACCTAAAATTATAAAGTAAAAATAAACATTTGGAGCCATTAAAACTTGGTTAGCATAAAAATAAATAATAGTAGGGTCGTTAGAATAATACCTTTGTGAAGAATACCAAGGAAATTGAAATGAAAATATGATAAGTAAATATCCAACTGATTTAAAGAAAATTGAATAAGTATTGAAAAAAATATTACAGCTACTCTTTCTTTTAAATGGTTTTATGGATTTTTTCATTCGATTATCACAATTTAGGTTTAAGGAAAGTGAAGTTTAAAATTAAAAATACCTAATACTTTAATTTGATTCAAAAGCTTGTTCTCAAAAACAAATTTTAAACAATACGAACCATTTTGAGAAATATGAATTTCTCCAGCAATTTTATAATCACATAGACAGAGTGAGATAACATCTTTCGGTTTATAAATTTCCTTAATTGTTATATTATTATCTGAATGAGTTAGCTCAAATGTAAAATAATCTGGGTCAGTAAGTGGGGGAAAACAATGAGAACTTTCAATTTGGTTAAATATAACTATATTATTTTCAATGTAAATATCGATTTCTGAGCGAAATAAATTAGTATCGCATGGATATACATTATACCTGCAATATATATTTTGATCAGAGTTTAAAACCTTAGGAAATGTTAAAATGCAAATAAAATTAAATAAAGTGGACGCTAAAATAGTAGGAAATACAAAAAAGATTAGACTAAAAATTAGTAATTTATCATATCTCAATTTTTTCATAAAAGTCTACCTTTATCTTCACAAAAAGAGATTATTATAACAGTTTATTAAGATTATTCCGTTCAATCTTTTGAACATAACAAAACAGAATATAGATTTTTAAAAAAAAGGGTATTAATGATACCCTCCACCTCCCGAAGAGGTGGAATCCCCTATTAATATCCCAAAGAAATCAATTACTGATCCTGTGCACCAGCACCCAATCCATAATAAAGCTATCCCTATTATTACATTTCTAGCCCAATGCGAACTCCTTGTAAAAATTCCCACAAACCCCACTAAAGTAAGAAGCCCACCAATTGTCAAGGAAAATGTACCGATTCCGTTTATAATGACCGAAAATACTCCTCCAATTTGATATCTCCAATTTAACCCAAAAATTGGAAAAAAAACGAAAACAAATAATAAAATACAAAAGAATATAGCAATAATCCTTCGAGATTGTTCATATTTTGGTTTTACAATATATCTTGTATCAAACTCGTGCTTTTTAGAAATTCTCATCACTTCACATTTTTCTATTTATATTAATCAGACATTCTGTCAATTATATTTAAAGGAAAAAGCAGGAACTGTTTGATCTTGTTTTTATTTAAAAAGAAAAGATAAATTTAAGCTATAAAATAAAAGGTGAAATACACATTCCCATTATTTTCCCCATATTTCTGATTTTTTACATTTATGATGATAAATTTATATTCCCAGTTTTCATATTATTATTTACTACATATCTACTTATGATATTTAATCCAAAAATGCCTTCAGAATTTCGCTGTCCTAATTGTCAATCCAATGAATATATTGATTATGGAGAGCTTATTGAATGTAGTGATTGTGGTTTCGAATTTTTTAAAGAATTTTTACATAGTGGAATTGACCCAGATAATCTGTTATCAGATCAGGATTTAGATGCTTTAGCGGACACATTTGAAGATGACTTCAAAGATAAAGTGACTCAAAAAAGGTTTTTAAAATCAGTAGAGGATGATCTTAAAGATCTTCAGGAATAACAAATTTATTTTTATCTTTTTAACTGAGTATTTTTTTTTGTTTAAATATAGCTATTTGATCTCATGTTCACTATTAACAATATTAGAGGTGAACTATGAAGCTTAAGAAGTCACATGTCCTTCAAGCATTATTTCGACTTTATCATATGATAAAAGGATGGTAAATCAAATCCTACTTTTTTTTTTCTTCATTATTTTAATATTTAGAACAAATATTAAAGGAAACAGAATCCCAATAAGTAATAATGGATAATATCCTGAAATTCTTTGAATGCCATAAAGGCAGGAACCGTTATTTCTAAATGTATTCCCTTCGCAATGATCTTCACCAATACACACACCATTTCCAATTAAAATATTGTTTGAAATAGTATTATAGTCACTATAAACTAAATAAATACCATATTCACTGTTGTTACTTGCATTATTACTTGAAATTGTGTTATAATCACAATCCCATAATCTTATTCCATATTGATTGTAGCTAGCATTATTTTCCGAAATAATAATATTATTACAGTCAAGTAATAAGATTCCAATAGAACAATTATTGACATTCAAGTATTCTATTATTGAATCTTCACAGTGACTTAAAATAACTTGTCCAGCATTTACGAAATCAGAAGATCCTAAATTTTTTTCATCCACATAGTAGTAAATTGGTTTTCCATTCACCGAATTTGTTGTATCAATTTTATATGATTGGTGAATATAAAGCGGACCAGGAATTAAATTTATTCCACATCCATTCATATCATTTCCTAAAATAGAGTTTCCATATCCCTGACCCAAAGACATCCCATATCTATTATTATTCAATATATTTCCAAAAACATCATTCTCTTCACTATGAAAATAATGAAATCCTGAGTCAAAACTGGATAAAACTATTCCAAAATAATTATTATTTACTAAATTGCCCGAGATAAGGTTATAATTACTACCTGCTAAATGAATCCCTCTTGTATTGTTATTTACTTCATTATCTAAAATAGAATTGTATTGAGCAGCTAAGTATATTCCATAGTCAACGTTATCGCTCACATTATTTCTAAAAATAGTATTGTATATACAAGTGGATAAGTGAATCCCCTCAACATTTTGCCTAAAACTATTGAGACTAATATTATTATCTTGACAATAGTATGAATATAATCCGTAGTAATTTTTTTTTAAAGTGTTTTCAGAGATTGTATTATTATTACAATAAAATAATGAGATTCCGTTACTGTAAGAAATCGTTAAGTTGGATATTAATGAATAATTACAGTTGACTAATATAACTTGCCCAGCATTCGTAAAATTGCTATTATTTAAATTTTTTTGATTTTTGTAAAAATAGATGGGTTTAGCATTCACTAAATTTGAAGTATCTATTTTAAGAGGAGATAGTCTATAACTAGTAATCTCCTCTAAAGCTATTCCACATGCATTCATGAGATTTCCACTTACGGTATTTTTTACTAATGAAGTTATATATATTCCAAATTTGCTGTTGTTATTTATTGTGTTATTTGATATTATATTATTTGGACTATAATCATATACCAATATCCCGTACCAATCGTTATTATTTACAGAATTTTCTGAAATTGTGTTATTTTCACTCCTATCTACCTCAATACCCATCCAACTATTATTATTTACTGTATTTCCTGAAACAATAATATATTGACTATAACTTAACACAATTCCATATTCATTATTATTCAAAATATTTCCCGAAGCATTGATATCTTCACAATTATATAATCTTATTCCTAGGTAATTTGATGAACAATTATTATCTATTAACTCTCCATTAGCAACGTTATACAATTGAATACCCGAATTAGGGTAATCACCCGAATTGTAAAGAATACAGTTCTCAATTCTAAAATACAGAGTTGAATCTTCAATTAAAATGCAACTACCAGAACTATCACCATCAATTTCTAGGTCTTCGATAACATAGGGATTTGAATAAGTACCATTACCTGTACATTTACCAACAGTTTTAAAATCAACCCATCCTGAGTTACCAATTATATGAATTTTCTCTGATATTTGAGATGGGTTTAAATTCTGAATTTTTGAATTTATTAATCCAAAAAAGTTATGACTGGTAATTAAAAATGAGAATACTACTAGGAATCCAATATAGAATAAAATTTTTAACTCTACCTTAGATTTCATTAAAGATCTCTATTTTATATCTAGATTTAGAATTTATTATCTTCTAATTTCCTTATAATATTTACCCTAAAAGTGAGCTTATTTTTTGATATTCAAAAGTTAACTTCATTTTTTCTTTTTATAAAATTGTTTTGTAGATAATTAGAGATGGGAGTTAAAATACAAAGTCTAATTGTCCCTAAAATAATAGATTTGCAAGATTTAAAGGGGAAAATAATAGCTGTTGACGCTCCAAATATTATAATGGGATTATTTAATTTTGTTTTAAATAACCAAAATAGCTCAAATACAAGATTAATTTTAGATCGAACACAAAGACCGATTTCTCATTTATATGGCCTTTTATATCGAGTAAATTTTTATTACTCAAAAAATATTTTTCCAATTTTCTGCTTTGATGGAAAGGTCTCAGATCTTAAAAAATTTATAACAAAAGACCAACTAAAAGACTTCCTGTTCACTCAAAAATGGTATGAACAAGCAATGAGAGAGAATGATAAAGATTTAGCAAGAGAAATTGCATTAAGTGGGGAATATATGTGGAAGAATATTATAAAAGAATCTAAACAACTTCTTGGGGCATTAGGAATTCCCTATATTGAATCACCGGCATCAGCAGAATCTCAGTGTGCTTATTTGGTTAAAAAAGGCTTTACTCATTATTCAAATTCCCAAGACTATGATTCTTTGTTATTTGGGTGTCCCAATATTATTCAAAATCTTTCGAA